>CAYWBA010000042.1:0-13303 GCA_964455955.1 uncultured Planctomycetota bacterium
TACCCTCGGCCGTTTCCTTGCTGAAAAGCCGCCCCAAGAGGGCGCGGATAAACTCATGAAACTCCTGCCCCTGCTCGGGCGTTGCAACCTTGCCTGTACCTATCGCCCAGACAGGTTCGTAGGCTATAATGACTTTGCGGGCGTCTTCCTCTGAAACACCGGCAAAAGCGGCCCTGACCTGCGTCTCAACAACATCCCGTGTCGAGCCCGCCTCACGTGACGGGAGCTTCTCACCCACGCACACCACAGGCACAAGGCCGGCCTCAAGCGCTGCCTTGAGCTTGAGGTTGACCCACTCGTCTGTCTCGCCGAATATGTGCCGCCTCTCAGAATGGCCTATGAGGGTGTATTTGGCGCCGGCTGAAGTTGCCATATTCGCGCTTATCTCGCCCGTGAATGCACCGGAGGGTTCAAAATGTATATTCTGCGCGCCAGCGCCTACGCAGGAGCCGGCAAGCTCTTCAGCGACAGCCCAGAGTGCAAATGCAGGCGGGAAGACCGCTATTTCAACGCCGGAGGCGGCCGAGAGGTTGTCCTTGAGTTCCCTGGCCAGAGCCCGCGCCTCGGGAAGGGATTTGTTCATCTTCCAGTTGCCGAATATCGCAAGTTTTCGCATACACCCGGTTCCTGTCAAGAGGTCGTTGTGGCCCCCTGCCAGCTTTCTGCCGCCCAGGTCGTCACCCAATGCGGGCAAACCATCAAGTTTACCCATCGCAAGCGGGCTGTCAAGAGATTTCTGGGATACACGCAATAATTCGCGTTTCACCGTTGCGGGAAGAATAGTAGAGCAGGCTTCGCCTATCTATTGCTCAACTTACTTGGAAATCGGAGATTTTCATGGGCTATTCTTGTTTTCTCTCTGAGCTTCCCTGCTCCTGTGTGCACTTTACGGTGAGGATTGTTATGTCATCGTGTTCGTTCGCCTTTCCCTGTGAGAATGCATCCAGTGCGGCGCGCAGGGCCCTGTTTATCTCGCGGGGATTCATATGTGCCCCATGCGAGATAACCCTTGTCAGGCGTTCACTGCCGAATTCCTTGCGCTGCGGGTTCATCGCCTCTATGACCCCGTCAGTGTAGATCATAAAGCCGGCGCCCGGTTCGAGCTGAAGAATCTGCTCCTTCGTCCCCTCGCGAAAGTAAGTTGTGTCGCCAAGCCCCATAACGATGCCTGTATGCTGCAGCAGCGAAACCTCTAACTTCCCGCGGCCGGGAAGCCATATCACAGAGGGACAGTGTCCCGCAGAGCAGAACTTGGCCGTCCTCGACTTAGGGTCCACCCGCACGCAAACCGCGCTTACAAACAAGCCCTGCTTCATCTCCTTTGATAACAAGCGGTTAAGTTCAAGAACCGACTCGCGCGGGCTGCCATGTGAGGGGAAAGTCAGGTGCACAAGACTTCGCACCAATACCATGACCATGGCGGCCGGAAGGCCTTTCCCGGAAACATCTGCCACAATGAAGGTCCATGTGCCATCTTCATTGGGCAGGGCATCGTAGTAATCCCCTCCAACCTCCTTGCAGGGCGAATAGTGGACAGCCAGGTCAAGCGCTTCAACTGAGGGCAGCTCATCAGGCAGAAGAGATTCCTGCACCTCCTTGGCGCTTTCAAGTTCATCGCTGTCCACAAGCACCTTATCTTCCAACCCCATGCTTGCTTCAATTTCCTCGGGACTCGGCTCGGGGATGAATTCGTGGACTTTCTTGGTAAGTGCATCGACATCGGCCGGCTTGGTCATAAATGTGGATTTCGGGTAGGTCGCAATTTCGAAATCGTCCTTGAAAGTCTGGTAACCCGTAACTACTATCACGGGCACCAGCTTGGGCACGCGCCGCAGGGCGCGCATGATGTCAATACCGCTTGTGCCAGGGACTTTTATCTCTGTTATCAGAAGGTCCGGCGGGTTGCGACGCATATTTTCAAGCGCTTCAGTACCGTTGGTGAATGCAATTACCTGAAACCCTTCTTGTGCAAGCCGGGTGCGATACTCCTGAGTCTCCTCCAGGTCTGTATCAACCGATACTATTACACCCTTTATCAGGTCCCTGGCTCTTATGCCGCTTTGAAGCGCCCCGGCCAGCCGGGAGATTATCTTGTCAACAGCCTCTTGCGAGCCAAGTTCCTTGGCCCTCTGCGATATAGCATCCACAACGTCGGCAAGCTCCGAGCCTCGCTTAGCCACAGTGCTGAGCTCTTGGCGCAGCTCTTCCGACGACCCCTGGCCCGAGAGTATGTCGTAGAACATAAGCTCGGCACGCCGCTTGGGCGCCAGAGCAGTGAATACATCGTGCAGGTCTATTTCTTCTTCCGACTCGAATTTCTTGCCAAAAAGCAACTCCTGGCTGGAAGGCGGCAGGAAAGATACTATGCCTCTAAGGGTCTTTGTGACTTCCTTCATGCCGGCCTTCCTGTGAAGCGCCATGGCAGAGCTTATCTTGCTGAACATCCCGACCATGTGCTGCTGCAGCTTGTAAAGCTTCTTGAACTTCTTTCCGGAAGGGTCAACCTTGAGGATTCCCCCGGAGCTGATAACCTCGTCTTGCTCCTCCCCTGTCTCGGCCAGGGTCTCCTCGAGTCCCTTGGCCATAAGCGAGGCGACAGTGCCGGGATTGCCGACTACCGCGTCCGAGAGCATCCGGCCGGACGCCCCGCCCATTTCACCTTCTCCCCCCTCCTCGAGCAGCCTGTCAAGCAGTTCGGCCCCATCTTCGCCTGTCTGGGTTGCGACATCCTTGACCTTCCTGAAAAGGTCACCTTCCGTGGTAAGCACCTTCTCGTAGCTGTAAATATCCAGGCTTATGTTGGGGCATTCAGCACTGAGCGCATCCAGCGCCCCCTCTTCCGTAGCCGCCTTCATGGCTGCGGTGTCAAGCTCCCCGAACTTTACCACGAATTTCTTCATCTCCTCCTGCGTCATTCCGTGGTGAAACGTCACAGACTGTAAATCGAGCCGCATGAAGATTGACACAAGGTCTGTCACCACGGAAGGTACATCATGCACCCTTTCGCCGCCTATGAAGAATTCACCCTCGAGGGTGCCGATTGTGAAAGGGCTTTCCTTCTCCAACGCGACTTCGTAAGCGCTGTGCACAGTAGCCGTCGAGTTAATCACGTAGGAATGTTTGGGTGGATAGAGGCGATGGAAATGGACTGCACGCGCCAGCTCGGCGGCGAACCTGAGCCTCGGGTCTTGACTAACCCTTGTATAACCTGTTCTTCTCCTTGGAGGAATAGGCATCAGAGACGCACCTCAGCTCTGCTGTCGGGAACCCCTCGCTCCTTTGCGCACTATTCTCAGCAGGTCCTCAAAATCGTCCGGGCTGTAGTACTCCATAACCAGCCTGCCGCCCTTTGCACTCTTCTCTATCCTCACACGCCTGCCAAGCAACTCGGAGAGCTCCCCTTCGATGACGAGAATCTGCGCTTCCTTCTTAACGCGCCTTTGCGCTTTTGAACCCGCTTTGCGCACCCTGCCTCTGGCAGCCTCCTCAACCTGGCGGACTGAAAGACCATCTCTTACTATTCGCTTTGCGAGAGACTTTATCCGCGAGGCGTTTTTTATCATTAGAAGTGCGCGCCCGTGGCCTGCGGTGAGCTTGCCCCCGGCAAGGAGAGCCTTAACCTCGGAAGGTAGCTCAAGCAAACGCAACGTATTGGAAAGCGCAACCCTGCTTATGCCCAGCCGCGCAGCGGCCTGCGCCTGGGTAACTCCCAGAGTTTCAACCAGCTTCTTGAAGGCTCGCGCCTTCTCAACAGGGTTCAAGTCCTCCCGCTGAACATTCTCCACCAGTGCTATTATGAGCGCTTCTTCGTCCGAAACATCGCGCACAACGACTGGCACTGTGGTAAGCCCAGCCATGGCTGCAGCGCGCCACCTGCGCTGACCCGCGATTATTTCATAGCCCTTGCCGTCTCTTCTAACAACGACAGGCTGAAGGATACCTGTCTCCTTTATTGATGCGGCAAGCTCCTTGAGGCTTTCTTCACCGGGGTGCTCGCGCGGCTGGTGCCGGCCAGGGTGCAGCTTGCTAATCTCGACCTCTGCAATTTCCTGCCCCCGCCCCGCCCCGCCTATCAAAGCGTCAAGGCCCTTGCCCAACCTTTTGTGTGGCATAACTCCTCCACCAAGAGTCAAACTGCTCAGTCAACTATATACCTTCTTCTATACCTATCTTCAAGTTAAAAGGTGCAAATTCCTCTTGAAAGAGATGCTGCCCTTTGTATATAACCCATCCAGAGTGCAAAGCGCAGAGCAGGCGAACAGGAGAAATAAAAACTTATTGCTCGCCTGCGGTCTCCTGCTCTCCTGCTCAACTTACTCGAAAATCCGAGATTTTCACAGTAGAGGAGGAAATGGATAAAACTGTACGAAAAGTTGTCATATTCAAAGGCAGAGTCCAAGGAGTCAACTTCCGCTACAACACTCGCTTGCTGGCAGATGGCTTTCAAGTGGCCGGTTATGTCAAGAACCTGCTTGATAGCACTGTTGAGCTGGTCGCTGAAGGCCGCAAGAGTGAAGTTGACGGGTTTGTTGAATCCGTCAAGAGGCGCATGAGGAGCTACATAAGTGGCACGGATGAGGCCTACACTGAACCTTCCGGTACCTGTCAGGGCTTTGAAATTGCCTTCTAATCCGGCGCGCGACAGAGCAGGAGAGCAATGAAAATCTCCTCTCAACTATCTACTGGTCTACTTACTTGAAAATCGGAGATTTTCATGGGGATGTTTCACGTGAAACACTCTGAAAATGATGCTGCAAAAGCGCGGCTCTCTCTGGTAGCACTCGGCGCGCTCTCGGCCCTGGCCCAGTTCCTCTTGATGCGGGAAATCCTTTTCCTCGCAGGCGGAACAGAACTTTCGGTCGCCATCGTGCTCGCCCTCTGGCTCGTTGCCGGTGGCCTTGGCGCGCTTCTCGGTGGGCACCTGGGCACCAAAGCAGTCCTGCCGCTCCTGTTCGCAGTCTGTGCCGTTCTCCTCCCTGCTGAAATCTCCCTCCTGCGCGCCCTGCGCGGTCTTCTCGCAGGCAAGGCGGGCGAGGTGCCGGCCGTTTTCACCCTGCTT
Organism: uncultured Planctomycetota bacterium; assembly: GCA_964455955.1. GTDB lineage: Bacteria > Planctomycetota > SKW154 > SKW154 > DAOVDS01 > CAYWBA01. The sequence goes on from CAYWBA010000042.1 coordinate 5,060, forward strand.
GCCCTCTCCTCGCTGATTGGGGCAGCATTGCCTGCACTGCTTGGGGCAATCTTTCCCATCGCAGCGCGTGAGCTTCGACCCCGCGGTGCAGCAAAAGCGTACATAATAGAAACGGCCGCCCTCGCAGCCGGCGGAGCGCTCACTCTCGCCCTTGTGGCTGTCGGCCAGGAGTACATTGCGGTAGCGCTGGTATCTGTCCTGTTTATCCTCTCTGCCGCAGCAACTGCACAGCGCAAGAGAGTTATTGTTGCCGCTTTCGTCCTTGTCCCCTTGTTGCTGCTTTTCTGCGGCGCATGGGCGGCGCTTGAGCGCGCGACAACTGCCTTCGCTTTCCGTGTGGAGAAGGTCGTCTCCTTTGCAAGTACCTCTCACGGTCGCGCCTTCAGCGCAATTGTCAGCTCTCACCCCCACATTTACTCAAACGGCCTGGCCGAAACACCACTCCCAAGCGCGAATGAAGCTGTAGAACTTGCACTTGCGCTCACCCAGAATCCCGGCCGTGTGCTCGTTATCTGCGAAGACCCGCAAGGTTACATTCTCACTCTGAGCACTTTCAAAAGCTCAAAGAGCACTGTACTTGTGTCAGACACGGGAATTCTCGCCTTCAGAGATGCTGTCCGGCCGCTCCCCACAGCTCAGAATGTCGCCCTTGTGGCCTGCGAGCCTATTCAATACCTGCGCTCCGCAGGCCCCAAGTTTGATGCCATTATTATGTCTGTGGGCGCACCACTCAGCATGCAGAACAACAGGCTCTACACGACAAGGTTCTTCCGCCTGGTGAAATCCCGCCTTGAAAAGAACGGGCTGTTCGCGCTCGAACTCCCCTACGCGCCCGGCCACATCTCCTCCGACCTCGCTGCCCTTACAGGCTCCCTGTGGCAGACACTCGCAGGACCTCTGCCCCGGCGGCGCCTTGCGCTCACCCAGCATGCAGGCACCATAATCCTTCTCGCTTCCAAAAGGAAAAGTTTTACAGAGCAGGCGCCCGTTCCACTCCAGAACCGCGAAGCAGCCCGAAAAGCCCTCGGCCTGCACGAGCCGATTGACTTTAACACTGCGTACTTCGGCGCAAGAACAAAGCTCACCGCCGCTATGCTCACCTCCCGCAAATGGCCGGTTAACACAGTCACGAACCCCGCCTCATACCAGCTCGGGATATCCTACAGCCAGCGCCGATTCGGCCCGCCCGGTGTACTTGCCTGGATATGGAAACTTCGTTTCTATCACTGGCTGGTCGCCTCAGGCGCAATCGCCGCCCTCTTCATGACTCTGGCCCTGCTCGGAAAAGGCGAGGCGAGGGCATGTTCCGGCGCCTTTGCAGGTGGCCTCTGTTCCATGATAGCCCAGATTCAGATAATTTATATCTTTCAAAGCGCCCACGGGTTGCTTTACAGCCTGATTGGCCTCCTTGTGGGCGCCTTTATGCTCGGTGCAGTCGCCGGAAGCCTCACCACTTCCCGGCTCAAACCTTCTACCACAAGGGCGTTTCTCCTGCTCACAGCCCTCGCCCTCTACAACACCGCCCTGCCCTTCCTGCTCGGCCCCGCCTCTTCAGGCGGGATTGCTGCACGCTATCTCGCCTTTCCTGCCTTGAGCCTGGCGGCGGGGTTCCTTGCAGGCGCGATATTCCCGGCATGCTCCAACCTCCTCTCCACAAGCAGCGCAGGCCGGCTCTACGCCTCAGACCTCGCAGGCGCCTCTATTGGCGCCCTGCTTACCGGCCTTGTCTTTGTCCCCTCGCTTGGAACAGAGCTGACAGCTTTTCTGGCCGGCATCGCAGGTGTTTTGCTTGCATTTCCGCTGCTTTCTGCTAAAATTCGCTGGATTCTCAAGTTAAGGGGTCACAGGTGAAAAGGCGCCTGAACAGCCGAAGAATTCCTCTTTCCTTCTCCCGGAGGCTCAAGTTCTTCCTCATAAGGATACTTGGAACCCTTTTCCTGCTCGCCCTCGGCGGGACCTGGAGGCTGCGTCTCCGCGGGCTCTCAAACGTCCGCTCCGTGCGCGCCAGCGGCCACAGGCCCATCTACGCCTTCTGGCACGGGCGGCTCCTCGGACTCGCCTATTCCCACCGCGGCCAGAAAATCCAAATAATGATTAGCGAACACGCTGACGGCGAGATGATTGCGCAGGTTACCAGTCAGCTCGGCTTCGGCTCCGTCCGTGGCTCAACCACGCGGGGCGGGCTACGCGCCCTCCGTACACTTGCACGCAAGGTCAAACGCGGCTTCGACGGCGGCATTACCCCAGACGGCCCCAGAGGCCCACGACACATCGCCCAGCCTGGCGCAATCTACCTCGCTATGAAGACCGGCTGCCCCCTCTTGCCTGTCACCTCATCCGGCTGGCCGCGCTGGACTTTCAGCTCCTGGGACCGCTTCATAGTCCCAAAGCCCTTTGCCAGCGTCATCGTCTGCCTCGGAAAACCTCTCTACGTACCCGCCGGCCTGAATGAAGCGCAACGCGAAGATTACCGCCAGAGGTTCGAAAAGGAAATGATAGAGCTTGTCAACCAGGCCGACCGCGAGGTAGCTGCCGACCACTTCTGAAAATGTGAGGAGTATCACACTATTGTGATTCCAAACAACAGTCTGCTCACCCGCGCCAGGGCCGCAGGCACCGCCCTGCTCGATTTCCTCTATCCCAGGCGCTGCATGGGCTGCCAGCGCTGGATGCCACGCGGCGAGCCCGGCTTCCTCTGCGCCGAGTGCTACCAGGCAATAGCGTTCATTAATAACCCCTGCAAACGCTGCGGCGCACCCCTCGGCCCTTATTCCCAAAACGACAAGAACTGCCCCAAATGCCGCCAGCTCTCCCTCCATTTCCACAGCGCCCGGGCGGCCGGCACATACTCGTCGCCACTGAAGGAGCTTGTCCACTCGCTCAAATACTCCCGGGAGCTGGCTGCAGTCACGCCGCTTGCGGAAATAATACTCGACGCCCTGCGCTCATCGCCCATCGCCGAGTTCTCGCAAGTTGTTGTGCCTGTCCCGCTTCACCCCTCCCGTCTGCGCCACCGCACCTTCAACCAGTCAGCTCTCATCGGCCGGGCTGTGGCGCGACACCTCGACATTCCCTTCTCCGACGCGCTCGCAAGAACCCGCCCGACAGAGTCCCAGACTAACCTCTTGCCCGCCGCGCGTCGCCGTAACATTAAGGGGGCATTCGGGATACGTCGAAAAGAAGCCGTCGCCGGACGCCAGGTGCTTCTCATTGACGATGTTATCACCACAGGTGCAACAGCATCTGAATGTGCCAAAGTACTAAAGGGCGCCGGCGCAGCGCGCGTCTGCGCCGCCGCCGTGGCAAGATAAAAAATGTGAGGGCTGTCACATTTGCAGTTTAGCCGCGCCACCTGTGGCGCGGAATAGGAAGCCCCACGCGCAAGCGTGGGGAGATGAGAGCGGCGCCGAAGCGGCGCGGAATAAGGACTCCGGGGCAGGGCAGGGGAGCAATTATGCAAAATGAAAATCCTGACAAGTATCTCGCGTGGGCTGAAATCAACCTCGCTGCGGTGAGGCGCAATTACGCCGCTATCCGCAACTTCACGCACGGCAAGGAGCTGATAGCTGTCGTAAAGTCCAACGCCTGCGGCCACGGCGCTGTCCCTGTCGCAAAGACCCTCCGGGAAGCAGGTGTGAAGTTCTTCGCCGTGGCAAGCGTGAGTGAAGCGCTCCAGTTGCGTGAAGCCGGAATCGAGGCTGACATACTCAACATGGGCTCCCTTGCACCCGCGGAAGCCCGGAAAGTAGTCCAGAACAATATCGTACAGGCCCTCTTCAGCGAAGAAACAGCCGCCGCGCTCGATGCTGCCGATGCATCCTCGGGTGCAAAAGCACGCGTGCACATCAAGATAGACACTGGCCTTGGCCGCTTCGGCGTGCTCCACGGGGATGCCGCGCGTTTCGCCCGTGCTGTGGGCAACCTTGCGCACATAGCAATTGAAGGGGTTTTCAGCGTTTTGACTCAGGACCTCGAGTTCGACAAGACCCAGATTGAGCGATTCAGGACTGCGCTTGCCGAAGTCAAAGAAACAGGCGTATCGCCCGGTCTTGTCCACCTGGTCTCGAGCGCCGGCGTCCTTGACTGGCCCGAGGCTTACTTCGACATGGTGCGGCCAGGTATAATGCTGCTCGGGATTTATCCAAATACCCGCTCCTGGCGTGAACGCAAAATCGAACTCGAACCCGTCCTCTCGCTCAAGGCCCGCGTGGCCCGCGTCGCCCGCATCTCCAAGGGCGAAAGCGTTTCGTACCTCAGAAAGCACGTTGTGCCTGAAGATACTGTAATCGCTACCCTGAACATGGGCTATACCCACGGCTTCCCCCGTTCCGCGCCCGGCAGGGCCGAGGTGCTTATACGCGGCAAACGCTGCCCGGTAATAGCTGATGTGCCTGCAACCGCCGTCTTTGTTGACCTCGGCCTGGAAGGGCAGGGCGCCGAAGGCGATGAGGCTGTGATTATCGGCACCCAGGGCGGCGAGACTATTACGGTGGAAGACCTCGCGGTCGCAGCCGGCATCTCCGAGTACCAGCTTGTAACATCCCTCCCACACAACCTCCCCCGCGTTTACCTTGACGATTGAAGCACTGGCATCGGAACCGGAATTGTGCTATAATATTGTCAGACATGAATTTGGTCCGGGGTGAATGATGGACAATGATGTATTCGGAGTCCTGGGGAAAATACTCGAAAACAAGAATGCTGCGAAACTGCTGGAACTTATTGAAGCAAACAACTACCTTCTCATCGGGGGCCAGGCTCTGGCTGCCTACATTAAGCCCCGCTACACTGCTGATTACGATTTTCTCCTCGACAAGCAGGGAATTGCCCTTGTCAAAAAGCAACTCGATGCGAAAGGGATTTCTCATAAGACCGGACACGGGTTTATCTTTATTGACGATTTGTCAATTGATGTTGTTGACGCATCTGTGAACACTATCTATTCAAGAGTTCTGTCTGGTCCTTCCAAGGTATTTAACAGCTTCAGTATACCCGCAGCCGAAAGTCTTGCCGCTCTGAAGTTTCTCAGCATGACATCAAGAGACTCCCGCCCCAGGCAGCTTATAGACCTCAGCGATTTTATCTCTCTCGTCACGCTCCCGGGGTTTGACAAGTTCGCCCTCACAAGCTTCTATCGCGATACGGACAGGGTTGATAACCTTGTTACCGTCCTGGATGCTGTTGAATCTGGTCAGACAAATGCCAAAATCCTGTCTCTGCTTGGATAAAGCAGCTTCTCGTACGGGTAGACGACTTGTTGCATCTGGTGCTGCCTGTGCTATAATACTGCCGGGATGAAATGGTGGGTGTTGCGATGCGGAAGATAACTACTTTTTGCCTGATGCTTGCTGTCGCGATCGCCTGCGGCTGCGCACAGATGCCGCAAAAAACCCAACTGCCGGAGCCATCTCCCAAACGCGCTCCTGTGCCCAAACAACCCTCCGAAGAAGAACTCAAAACCAGAATAAACCAACTGCTCAAAAAACTATCCTCCGACCAGTACAAAACCCGCGAAGCAGCAACATCAGAAATCAGGAAACTTATCAAGGAGAATCCAGGGATCATAGACCTTCTAAAGAAGAAGCTCGATACTATTGAGGATATTAACGTCAAGCACACGTTCGAGATTGTCCTGAAACCACTCATAGAATGGGTGATTACAGGAGATCTCTTGAGGGAAATCCCTGATATTATTGAGAGGCTTAAGTCAAAAGACCAGAAGGTTCGTGAGAAGCTTGTGATAGAGATTGGCAATAAGAAACCACGCGGTTCTGCCAAACTTCTTGTCAGATTGTTAGAGGATGAAGACCTCGTATGCACACTCGGTTTCAACTTGAGATATAAGGACGAAGCACCCCCGCTCGCCCAGGCACTGGCAAAGATAGGCAAGCCTGCTGTTGAATCTTTAATAGAGGTTTTAAGACTATACGGAGATTACGATGTCCTTTGCTGCGCCGCATGGGCCTTGGAAGAGATTGGTGACAAGAGAGCAGTTGGAGTATTCCTTGAGATTCTGAAAGACCAAGCCAGCTATATTCAAGACCTTGCAGCAAGAGCTTTGGGGAAAATAGGCGACAAAAGGGCAGTCAAGCCGCTTATTCAAGCCCTAAATGATTTGGAGGAAGATATCCGTGCATCTGCAGCAGAAGCACTTGGAATGATAGGCAGTAAGGAAGCACTTGAACCGCTCAGAAAGCTATGGAATCAAGACAAAGACGAGGATGTTCGTGCCAGTGCCCTATGCGGGTTGGCCAGGGTTACTGGAGACAACTCGGTTGAGATATTATTGGATATTCTAAGAAACCAGAGCGGGAATGATCGCAGTATTACCGTCAAGGCATTGGCAAGAGTAGGCGAACCCGCAGTCGTGCCTCTTATTCACGCGCTGAGTGACAAAGATGAGAAGGTGCGCGGGGACGCTGAATGCGCACTGCGGTATATAGGGAAACCCGCGCTCAATCCTCTTATTGAGGCATTGAAGCATGAGAACGAATATGTACGCCAGAGTGCGGCAAGCGTATTGGGCTTGATTGGCGACAAAAAGGCAGTTGAGTCACTTATTAGAGTACTGCAAGACACTGGCGAGACTAAGGACGTGCGCGGCGGTGCCGCAGCTGCATTGGGATCAATTGGCGACAAGAAGGCTACGGAGCCTCTCACTGAAGCCTTAAAGGACAAGCATAAGTACATTCGCCAAATAGCAGCACTGGCATTGGGAGATCTGGGAAGCAAAGATGTTTGCCCATTCTTGATTGAAGCTCTGAAAGACGAGGATGGCGATGTCCGCGGGAGCGCAGCAATGGCACTGGGAGGGTTGAGAGACAAACAGTCAGTCGAGCCTCTCATTGCAGCACTAAAAGATGGAGATGGTTCTGCCCGCTCCGGGGCCGCGTGCGCACTGGGATGGATAGGTGACAAGAGAGCTGTTGAACCTCTGATTGGACTACTGAAAGACAAGGAGGGGTATGTTCGCTGCGATGCCGTACGGGCATTGGGAGAGATAGGCGACAAGAGGGCGCTTGAGCCTTTAATCCAAGAGGCGTTGAAAAGTGCACATTCATATATAGGCCCCCTTGTTGCTGAGGCTTTGAAGAAGATAGACATCCACAGAACGGTTGAGGCTCTGGTGGCAGCGCTGAAAGATACAAATGCTCGTACCCGTGCTTGTGCTGCTTGGTCGCTGGGGGACGTAGGCAATCAGGGAGCAGTTGAGTATCTGATCAGGGCATTGGAAGATAAGGATTTAACTGTCCGCGACATTGCCTCATGGGCGTTGAAGAAAATAACCAACGAGGACTTCGGCAAAGACTACGAGAAATGGAAGCAGTGGTACGAGAAGAACAAGTAGCAAGCCCCGCGTTTCAACGCGGGGGTGTTTAGCCGCGCCGCAGGCGGCGCGGAACTAATATTCATCTATTTGGTTAAATCAACCAACTCCTTCTCGTTTTTGCCATCGGGGTTGATGGAGTAGATTTTGAGCTTTACCCCCTTAGCAGTTTTATAAAATAAGATTTTCTTTCCGTCAGGTGACCAGGCAGGAAACCCATTGTTAACATTAGTCCTCTTTGTCAGCCTGGTCTGGTTTCCGCCACCTGCATCCATTACATAGATTTCATTGACGCGTGCAGATTTGTCATCTATTCCGCTCCAAAGTTCAACAAATGCAATCTTTTTCCCGTTAGGCGACCAGGAAGGAGAATAATGGTAAGTATTCCTCTTTGTCAACCTTGTCTGTTTCTTGCCACGTACATCCATCACGTAGATTTTCTCTTTGCCATCCCACTTTGCCCTTCCAGAAAACGCAATCTTCTTTCCATCAGGTGACCAGGCAGGAGACTCGGCACTGTATATTTCTGCGTTTTCTTCTGTCAGTTTAGTCTGATTTTTGCCATTAGCGTACATTACGTAGATTTGACCTTCTTTGCTATCTCTCTTTGAATCAAACGCAATCTTTTTCCCATTGGGTGACCAGGTGGGAGAAGTATCGTCAGCATTATTACTTGTCAGCCTTGTCTGATTTCTACCACGTGCGTCCATTACGTAGATTTCTTTGTTGCCATCTCTATTTGAAGTAAATGCAATCTTTTTACTATCTGGTGAGAGAGATGGATTAGAATCGTTTCCTGTATTTGTAAGTTGCCTTTGCTTGTTGCCCTTAAGATCCATAATCCAGATATTGCCTTTTTTCACAAACAGAAACCGCCCCTTACGATACATTTTTTCATCAAGTCCTTCAATTATCTC
>CAYWBA010000043.1:0-13295 GCA_964455955.1 uncultured Planctomycetota bacterium
CGCAAAGGAACCAATGTTGTCTTAAATAACGGCGAAGCTGTAGGTTTGGTTGCCCGCGAAATGCTCGGCAAAACACCCGGTTCTATCACCGCTATAAGACCATTAAAAGACGGCGTTATAAGCGACTTCGGCGACCCGGAAGCAGAGGGCAAGGCGGCCCGCCAAGGCGCTGCAGTCATAGACAGCTCCAATCTCGCACCCATTATGGTGACAGGACACCGGGCCACACAATTTCTCCAGGGCGTATGCTGCGCTGATATTTCCCAGCTCGCTGTGGGACAATCGGCGCTCTCATTCCTGCTGGATACGCAGGCCAACGCCTTCGCTGATGCTGTAATCGCCCGCCTCGAGCGGGACGGGCGGGGCCGCGACAGGTACCTCGTCGTAACCGGGCCTGATGCGCCAGGCCGCGTGGTCCTCTGGATGCGCGCCATCTCCGACGGGTACGTAATTTTTGACCAGGACGATGTTACCAAGAAGATAGAGGGCCCTGTAATTGTCGAAGACCTGCGCGACACAGGCGAGGGTGGTCGCAGGCGCACACTCATAACACTCGCCGGCCCGGGCACGCCGGCCGTACTTTCAAAACACTCGAGCCAACTGGCCGATATTGGCGCAAACTCGTACCACGAGGGCGACATTAACGGCCAGGAAGCAGGCCTGCTCTCCTGCGGGCGCGGCACTCACATACTCTGCCATATCCTTGTTGAGCCTTCAGCAGCCGCGAAGGTCTTCAAGCTGCTGCGCGAATCCGGCGCAAGAGCAGCCGGGACTGCCGCACTGCGCGAGGTGCGCGCAAGCTACGGCCTGCCTGATTACTCGGAAGGCAGGCCTGCGGCAAAGGAACTGGTTAAAACTTTTCCCAAGGCGTTCGGCCTTTCCAAGCTCTACTTTGCAGGCCAGTCGAAACTGGTCGAGCTGGCGCCGAAGGCAAAGAAGGAAGATTTTAAGTGGGTCGAGCCGGAAGATGCGCCGCTTAAGAGGACCGCGCTCTTCGATGAGCACCACAAGCTTGCCAAGAAAAGCTTCATAGTCCCGTTCGCCGGCTGGGAGATGCCGGTATGGTACTCGAAAGTTTCCGAGGAGCACAGGGCGGTCCGGGAGACCGCGGGCCTGTTCGACGTTTCGCACATGGGGCTCTTTGAAATAAAAGGCCCGAATGCCGAGAAGTTCCTCGATACTGTGCTTACAAACTATGCCTCCTTCATGCGCGACAGGCAGTCAATGTACGCCTACTGCTGCGGCCCGGACGGCGATGTCATTGACGACACATTCACCTACAGGTTCAACAGGGAACATTTCTGGATGGTCGTCAACGCATCCAATACAGACAAGATGTGGGCGTGGCTGAGCGGCGTGAACGCGCACAAGTACCTTATAGACCGCGAGATAACTTCACGCGATATCGAGGGCGAAGTCGAGATGAACAACCTCAAAGACCCCTCGGCAGGCAAGGGCCGCGTCGTGAACCTGGCCCTGCAGGGGCCGATGTCGCTTGATATTCTGAACCTGATTGCGGATGACGACGAATCGCGTCGCAAGCTGGAAATCCTGCAGTGGGCGACTACAGACCGGGTAAACCTTGCGGGAGTAGACGCGATGGTGGCGCGGACAGGGTACACCGGCGAGAAAGTCGCGTACGAAATCTACGTGCCCTGGGACTCGGCGGCCGATTTGTGGAACAGGCTTCTTGAAAGCGGCGAGGAGTTCGGTTTGGCCCCCTGCGGCCTGGGCGCCCGCGACTCCACACGAACCGAGGCGGGTCTGCCGCTTTACGGACACGAGCTTGCAGGGCCGCTCGGCGTATCTCCCATCGAGGCAGGCTACGGCGCGTTTGTCAAGTTCCACAAGCCGTTCTTTATCGGACGCAAAGCACTGCTTGAACACGACCGCGTCCGCAAGATGGAGGTGGTTCGCTGGCGGCTCCTCGACAAGGATGTACGGACCCTGCACCTGGGCGACCCTGTGGCGAGCAAGCGGGGCAAACATGCCGGCTGGGTCTTGAGCGCAGCTCTTGTAGAAGGTTACCAGATGGGGATGGCCTACGTGGAACGCAAGTTCACAGAGCCAGGCACGAAGATGGAGATGTTCCCGCTCGCCAAGCCCGAACTTGTTGCCAAAGAGAAGGTCAAGACTGAACTGGCACCTGGCGACACCCTGCTGGTCTCGGGCGAGGCGGAAGTTCTTACCCGGTGGCCCGAGCCGGATGAGCAGGAGCAGCTCGATGATGAAGATTATGAGTATATTTTCTAACAGGGAGGCGGAAAATCAGTTGGGGCAGCCAAAATGGCTGCCCCTTTAACTATCAGATTCGGGCATCAAGCCTCCACTACTTTGTTAAGCCCCGCCTGAGAAGTCAGGTACCATGAGGCCCGTTGCCCGCCTGATGGTTTTCCTCCACAACTAACTATACGATGCTTATGTGCATCCGTCAAGGCGAACTGAAAAAATATTATCGAATTTTTGAAAAAATCCGTGACAAAGCAGCCGCTCGGACGACTGTCGTAGATGAAAATGTTAGGTATCCCGGCCAACGGGGGTAGTCAATGACTATCATTTTTTGGAAAAGAGTGTGCAATTCGGGAAATTCTCAACATATATAATAGTAGAGGGGTTACCAAGCCGCAGATACCCGAACACATCACTTCCCGGCAGGGAAGAAAATACAGAAAATGTAAGAATTTTAGAGAAAAATTTGACAAAAGGGCGTTTTGCATCGTATAATTCATTGGAAAGAGAGTATACAGGCAATATACAAGTGCTGTTTCACTGAAGAAAGGAATTGATTATGAAAAGGGTGCTAATTACTTCGTTAGCATTGGTAGTAGCGGTGTCGTTGCTGTATGTTGCGTTCAGCCCACAGGCGACGGCCTGAGGCCCGAGGGGGTGTCCGCCTAGGCCTAGGCAGGAGCCAAATACACCGCCCCCGCCTCCTCCAGCGCCGGAGGAAGTGGACTGGAAGGATACCAATGGGCTTGAAGATTTCAAGAATAGTGATGGGTCTGATAACAAATCTGATGACAAAAAAGATATCGAGAAGACCAAAATCTTCGAAGACTTCGCCAATATGGACGATGTCAAGGAGACCGAGCCTGTCCTGATATACTTCTACTGGCCGAGCGAAGACCTGAGCGACGACAAGAATATTACAAACCAGATGCGGCGCTGCAAGCTTATGGAAGAAAATATCCTCTCAAGCGAAGACTTCCGCCGGGAAGCAGCCAAGTTCCACTGCTACAAGTGCGACAACAAAACCCTGGACGACGTGCTCAAGAAGAAATACAAAGTAAAACTGGCGCCGAAGGTACTCTTCTTCGACGTCAAGGGCAAGAAGCTCTGGCAACTGACAAGTACTTCGGCAAAGCCCGCCCGCGTGGCGAAGAAGATGAGAAGCATCGTGGCCAGGTGCGAGCGAATGCTCAAGAACAAGAAATAGTTTCCCCGTAAGCAAGATTTGAGCCGGCAGCACAACTGCCGGCTTTTTTTCTTGCCGACTGCCCGCATACCCCCTATAATTCCGAAGTACACGCGGCCTTTGACTTGGCATGCGCGCCAGGGACGGTAGGACAATATGGTTAAACTGCCCAAATGGCCCTTCTGGATAGCGCCTTTCCTGTTGGTGGCGTTGTTTGTATCCCCTGCCTATGCACAAAGCGATGAGTCGGCGAAACTTCGTTACTCACTCTGGACCAGCGAGCTGCAGGCAAAGATACAGGTTGATGCCGGGCTGACTATCGGCGACGAGTTCAGCATAAACGACCTCGGCATGGACAAGAAAGAGAATATAGATGTATGGGAACTCATAGCGTGGCAGGGAAGTCTCAGACTTGACATCTCGTACTGGGAACACGCATGGGAAGGCGGCGTGTATCTCAACCGCCGCATAGTCTATGAAGGTCTTACATTCAACCCCGGGGACCCTGTTGACTCGACCCTCAAGATGAAGGCTTTCGACGCCGCGCTCACCACCAGTCTCGTAACCACCTACAAGTCATCGTTCAGCGCAGTATTCGGCCTCAAGTACATAGAATACTCGACCAAGTTCTGGAGAGCAGATAACAACTGGAGCGCGAGCGAACAGGCGATCGCACCCGTGCCCTACATGGGCATATCCACCGCCTTCATGCTTCAAGACCAGATGCTTCTCTGTGGACGCTTCGTCATGTCCCAGTACAGCTACAGCGGCACCAACGTCGATGTAGGAAACTTCTACCAGATAGATGCCTACGTCGAGTTGCGCGCCGGCACCTCGCTCGCCATGCAGATAGGGATACACACTATGCAACTGACTTACAAAAACAAAACTGAAGGCGACGAGTTCGAGATAAGGCAAATGCTGAGAGGGCCTTATGTAGCTTTCTACCTTTCGTTTTAGGCGAGACGCCTGGGCTGGCGAAACAGGCCACTTCAACTGGACTCGGCCCGATGCATCAGAGCGAAAACAAGCAACCCGGCAATGCAAAACCCGCTTCCAGGCGTGCAAAGCTTATCGCATACATGGCAGCCGTGGCCGCATGCGCGCTCGTGGCGGCGATTTCGCTCCTCCTGCTGGCACCGCTGCCCGCCTCGGTCTTTTTCCTTGCCCTGCAGTGCCTGCTTGTGGTGTTTTTCGTGCCTGTTTTCGCACCGGTCCGGCCGGACGGCGCCACCTTCTCAGGCCGGCTGCTTGCAAAAGGGAGACAATTCCTTCGCGCCGCCTGCCCGGCCGCCGCGGCCGCCGCAGCCGCCCTGCTCATCTCCCTCGTAACGCAGATACGCACAAGCCATGTTGTGCTCTCCTCGCTCTTCGCACTGACATTCGGCCTTTTCCTTGCAGGCCTTTGCTCAGTCCTGCACAGCGCGGCCGGGCTCACGCTCTCGCAGGTGTTTACCCTGGCCGCAGGTCTCGCACAGGTCAGCACGCCGTATTACATCAACCCTTTTATCCATTCAACCTCGGGAGCTGTGAGGATGCGCATCGTGCAGCTTTCGATAGACATAAACCCCTTGCTCGTAGGAGCCTCAGGCATACTCCAGTTTGACTGGCTGCGCTCCCCTTACCTTTACCAGCGGTGCCTTATCGGCGGCTACCAGTACCCTTTTTACTACCCGTCCGCCCTCAAAACCGGGATTTTCTTCGCTGTAGCAGGTGTTATACTTATAGCAGTCTCTGCTTTAAGGAAATATCGCACAAATGAAACGCCCGCTTAGAACAGCCGTTTTGGCCTTGTGCCTGCTTCTCTGGAGCACTGTCGCGGCGCAGGAGGAAGAAGCCCCGCCCATAGAATGGCAGAAAGACCTCGACTGCGCGCTTAAGGAATCGTACCTTACGGGCAAGCCTCTCATCCTGCACTTCTGCCCGGGAGGGCGAATCGCCTTAAACGAAGACATGTCAACCCTTCAGGACAACAGGGTAAAGAAAGCAGCTCCCTACTGCGTCTGGGTCAGGCTTGACCCGGAAGAATTCCGCGCCCTGGCGGATGAGTGCGGCGTGAAAGAAATCCCCTCGCTCCTCGTTGTTGACCACAACAAGAAAAAGCTCAACGCCAAGAATGTCGAAGGGCACGCATTTCCCGAGGATGTGCTTAATCTAATGAAGGAAGTTCTCTCCTCGGTCAAGATTCCCGCGCCCGAAGACCTCCAAAAAGTCGCAAAGAGCTTCAAAAAAGCCCAAACTCTGGTAAGCAAGAAGAAACTCAAAAAAGCCATACCTGTCTTGAAGAAGCTTGCGCGGTTTAAGCCTGAAATCGGCTATGTCAAGGAAGCCAAGAAGGCGCTTGCGGCAATCGAGGAACACGGCAGGCAGCAGATTGAGGCCGCCAGGAAGCTTCTCGAAGAAGGGAAGAAGGAAGAAGCCGATAAGCTGCTTCGGTGGGTGGAAAGCGAGCTTCGGGGCCTCGATATCGCCAAGAAGGCCAAGAAGACCCGCCTCGAAATGTACCGCACCGGCAAAGATATGGAGAAGCTGAAAGAAAAGAGCCAGGAAGAACAGGCGCGCGAGATGCTTCGCCTGGCACAGTTATACGAGGACAACGGCCTGCTGGAGAAAGCCATCGAGCAGTGCGAGAAAATACTCAAAGAATACCCCAAGACTGAAACAGCCGCGCTTGCAGCCAAGAAAATCAAAGAACTCAAGGCACTAATCGCCAAAAAGAAAGAAAAGCAGGGTGAAACAGAAGAGTGACGGCGTCTGGGATAAGCCTGCCGCACTCCACATAACAACAGAGCAGATAATCAACGCCTTCTACAAGTTCTCCTGCTCTGCGCTTCGCGCGCTCCCCTGTTCTTTGAGTTAGTAGAGCAGTAGAGCAGCCTTCGGCAGGGCTCTCTTACTTCGTCTTGTGGCTTATTGAAACCTCGATGCGCAAAATCCCGCACGCGGATGTATCTGACCCTCTCCTTACCAGGCCGCGCCCGGATGAAACCGCCTGGAAAAAAGCGCCAAACAGATGCAGCGACTCTATCTTGCCGGTGTCGAGGTCAAGTATGCAATCACCTGTGAGAGTGATGCCTGCCAGGGAGGGTATGCGCCCGTAATAGCTTGATGGCGAAGAGCCCCAGTTGCCTGCTATGTTCCTGTCCGAGTTCGTGTCCGGTCCGACATCTGTGAGAATCGAGACATGGGCCTTCTTGCCCTCATCGCCCTGCGTAACAGCGTTGAGAGTACACTTCATCTTGACAGAGTCAACAGCAAACATTGTAAGCCCCGCAGGTCCGAGCGAGTGCAGGAGCCGCAACGCGCCAAGCTCACTTGGCTCCCATGACTCGCCGATTTGTACAGGCCGGCCTGGCAAAAGGGCCGAAAAGGTGGAAAAAGAAAAGGTCGCATCCGGCAGGCACTCCTTTTCCCAAAGTGTAAGCTTTCCTTTTAGAACCTTGACATCGGTGCAGCCGGGACGCATGGCAAACTCAAGCTCGCACCCCTGGAGCCGGGTCCCTTTTTGCCCCACATCGCCGAATCCGCCAAGAGGTTCCCAGCCCTCACGCCTGTAGCCTGCCCGGCCTGCCGTATGCACGGTGTAGGTGCGGGTAAGCTTCACCACCCCGGGTCCGGCCTTCGCCAGAGTGTCGGAAAAGGACTGCCTGAAGGAGTGTTCTGTAATATTCGTGTTGGTTCTTGGCTCCCTCACAATCTTTCGCTTGCCATCCTTGTCCGTTGTCGAGTAAACAGTCATTACCCGGGAAATTGTGGCTGTTAGAAGGTCCCACCGCGCGGAAATCTCAAGAGTTTCGCCCTCCTTGTATTTTGTCTTAAGTTCCCACTTCTCCTCCCCGGAAGGCCTGCGGGGGTCTTTGAGAAATTCTGACCAGTAGTTAACCGTCCTATCCGTGTGTTTCACCACATCATCCACGCTGAAGCCGAAACTCCAGCCGAAGTTCCGCCTGAGACGCTGCAGGGCCCCGAGCCTGACAAGAAGCCCTTTATCGGAGAGCGCTGCAAGCAGCCCGGGGTTGATTGAAGGGCCGCCAATCTCCCCAAGCACGCGAAGGGCGCCCAGCCTCCTGAAGTACTGGTCTTTTTCGTATTCCTCTTTGGACTTCCCGCCCCTTCGCTTTTTCGCCAGCAACTCCAGCAGCTTCTCTGCCCCGGTCTTTGTTTCGGGAGTCCCGTTCCTGACAGTCCTCCTGAGAAAAGGTTCCGCCAGCTCGCCAATCTGCGCAAGCTCCTTGCTCGCGGCCTGACGCGTTGCCCAGTCTTCGGAGTCAAGGCCGCTCAGAAGCTTCTCTATTTTCTCTTTCAGTTCCGGGTCAACGCCCTCAAGCTCGTCATCCTCCACCACGCCCAGTATTTTACTAAGCTGAGGAACCGCTTCCTTGCCCATTTTTGCAAGTTCCCGCATGGCGAATTCTCTCGCCTGAGGCGATGAAGCTGCGAGGTCCCTGATGGCCTTCTCGAGCGGCGAAAGCTCCTGCTGCTTGCCCTCTTTCCCCGCCCCCTCTTCCGATGGCTCGGCAGGCGGCTTTTTCTGGGCTTCCTGCTCCTGGGCATCTACCCGTATAAGTAAGATCTCGCGGCCCCGCCACATGCAAAAGAAGAGCAAGGAAAGAAGAACAGCCAGTCCGGGGATTAACAGCTTCTTCATCTGACTATCTCCTATGAAAATCCAGGCGTTTGCATTCCAAATGCATTTTGGCTACGGACTGCTCGAGCACCGAGCCTACTCCGTGTGCAGAGTACCAAGGTGTTCGGTGTCCACCTCGACTCCGAGCGCGTTCAGCGCGGAAAACTGGTTGTTGAACTGCGGTATAAGTGAACTCAAGCCAAGTGTGGTAAGCACGCTCTGCACCTTGACGGCCAGGCCGATAACTGCGACAGCACCGCAGCCCTCCTTCTCGTTCTTGGCCTTGCAGTAAGCGATAAGCACGCCGATTCCAGAAGAAGCCATGTACGGAACTTCCTTAAGGTCAAGCATAACTCGCCTGGCACCTTCTGAATCCACCTGCTCAAGCATGTCACGCAGGCGTTTTGCCTCGCTTGCCTGTATGAAACCCTTTACTGTGACAATCGCAGCCTTCGGCTCGCTGTCAAGCAACCGGTATCCTACCTTTATCTGGTCTCTTCTTTTCACATCTCACATATACAGCATAGATGCGCTGCCTTTCCTTAGCGCGGCCAAATCCTCGATCATTTCCTGCCACAGAGGCACGTGAAAATCTCCGATTTTCACTGCTCTACCCTCTCTTCTCTTGTTTTTTTCTTAACCAAGATTCGTCTTCTCTCTGTGTCTCCGTGGCCAATCCTTTCCCCGGCGACGTGGCCGCACGAGGTCTTGAGATAGTCTCTTATGCTGAACCTTACTTTACATCGCGGTTGACCCGCGGTCAAGGGAAGACGGGTAAATAAATTCGAAGTTATGAGACTACTCAGCAGGAGTCAGTGCTTGTATTCAACCGCAGAGACGCAGAGGTGGCGTAGCCACCGGGTTGAACCCGGCAACAAGGCAAAGTGCTTGCAGCACCAGAGCAAGACAAAGAAGAGAAGATATAATTACAGGTTTAAGAAGAGAAAGAAAAGATATGGTTAAGAGAAGAAATTTAATTTAGGCCCGGAAGTAAGAAAAAGGGAAGGTTCTTATCTCCGCGCTCTCTGCGTCTCTGCGGTGAGATTTGAGCGCGCAGGTGCCTGAGGACGCAGAGGTGGCGCAGCCACCGGGTTGAACCCGGCAACAAGGCAGGAGCAAAAACTGCTGGCACGGAGTGTACATTGTCAAAAAAGGACTGAGAATTCTCGAATTGCAATTCTTGCTTGTTTGTATTATACTTAAGGGGGAACTGTACAGGAAATTGGGAGCAGCACATGACGGCTGATTCGGAGCACTTGTTCGGTAACATCGCGATAAAGCACGCCTTTCTAAACGTCAAGGAGGTAAACGAGTGCCTCGACATACAGGGCAAAATGGATTCTTACGGGCTCCAAAGAAAGCATATCGGGGAGATTGCAATTGAGCGCGGGTTCATCACAAGACACCAGCTTCAACTTATTCTCAATATCCAGCAGGCAATCATTAAGGAAAAACGTAATAAGACACCCGCTCCAGCCGCGAACGCCCGGCGAGCCCCTGCCGTTAGGGAGCAGCATCACCGCCCGTCCTCGGCACTCAGGATTTCTCCCCTGCAGGCTCCTGTAGCTCGCTCAGGAATCCAAAAATACGCCGAGCAAATGCTGCTGCGAAGGATAGTAAGCCTCCTGGGCCTGGGCATAACTGTAATTATTATCCTGTTTCTCGCTCTCAACCTCAGGAACAAGAGAGCAGAACATGCGTACAACGAGGGCCGGGGGCGCGACCGCTGCTTGTCTGACCAGGAAACGAACGCCGTGATCGCACGGGAGCAGGTGCAAATCAGATCCGAGCGCGAACGCAGGGCGGAAGAACTGTACCAGGAGGTCAAGGAATGGGCTTCCAAGAACAGGGACCGGGTAAACGAAATTACCAGGCGCTGCAACCGCATAGCTGTCGAGTATGCCCAGACGGCCGCGGCCCAGAAGGCCAGCATCCTTGCAGACATATACGCCGAACTCTCAGGCGCGCCTGAAAGTGCCGGGGCTGGCGACCCGGCCGCGGCTCAGGCCTCCCAGCTCTATATGAAACTCTCCATGGAAGCGCTCAAGTTCCGCGCCACCAAACAGTACGCAAAAGCGATAGAAGTCTACCGCCGGTTCCCAGAGAAGTTCAAGAACACCAAACTCTACAACAAGGTGCAGGCCGAAATAACGAAGCTGCGCCGCCAGATGGCCCACCACTACGAGGCAGACCTCCAGGTTATCAACCGCCTTGTAGCTCAGCGCAAGTTCGATGAGGCAAGAAAGCACCTCGCACAGATAGAGAAATACGCGTCCGCCGAGCTCGTATCGGAGATCCGGCGGAAGCTTGATTCCTACATAAAAGAGACCGGCCGGGAACCAGCTCCGGTGCCTAAAGCCGAGTTCGAAAAGGCGTTTTTTGTCGAGAAGCTCCGCGTCGCTGAAAGCATGTTCTGGCGAAACATGTACGAGGAGGCGCTGGAAGCTTATCAAGACCTCGCCACCGAGGACAGGTTCGCCTTCGAGCACCCGGAGATACCCAGCCGTATCAGAGACCTCCAGCGCATTCTGTCCGCACTCAACGCGGTCGCGAAAAGCTATGTCAAGACAGTGGGCCGCAAACGGCATATATATCTGGAGGAGGGTTCCCCTATCTACGCCAGAATAGTCTCGGTGCATGACCGGGTTATTACAGCCGCCGAGAATGGAGACAATATCCAGGTACTCCTGAGCGACCTCGCAACAAGCTCCGTTATGAAGCTCGCCAAAAAATACCTGCCGCCCAGGACTACAGAAACTGAACTCGCCCTGGGAACATTCCTGCTCAGCCGTAAACAATTTAAGGAGGCGCGCAAGCACTTTGAGAAAGCTGCCGAAAAGGATGACGCGCCGCATGGCGAAATCAAACGCCTGATCGCCAGACTTGACCAGAAGCCTCCTTCCGAACTCCTCGACGGCGAGCCGGCCAGCCAGGAGGAAACCGCCGAAGATGCCGCCAAGCCGGAAAATATGCTGAAAACAGCGGATGCCCTGTTCAAAGACGGCAAGTACGCGCAGGCACATTCCCTCTACAGGAGGCTGCTCGCCGAGCACCCGGACTCGCCGGCTGTTTCCGAAAACAAAGACAGAATAACCAAGAACCTCGCAGTCTGCCGCAGGAATCTTTCATCAGACCTCTCCAGCATCTTCAACGGAACTGTCCTGGAAAGAAACGACCTCGGCAAGAGCGTGATAGAAGTCTCCTACGACTTCGAAGACGAAAAGCAGCTCAAGGACTGGAAAGAGTACAACTGGTACTCTATCTTCGACATGTACGACTCCAAGTGGCACATCGTGGAAGGCGAGCTCTCGGGAAACGGCTCGCGCGGGTTCCTCTGGAAAGGCGTTATTGCCGGAGATGTCAAGGTCGAGTTCGACGCCTACTCGACCGCCGCAGACAGGCAGAATATCCAGGCCACCATCTGCGATAACGGCGAAGGCTTCAACTATCTCTTCGCCGTGGGCCTCACAGAGCTCGGCGCCCCAATGGACCTGATTCGCCGCAACGAGAGGTTCGCCACCGGCGAAGAGATTGCGACCCGCCGCTCCGAAGCCAAGTCGTTCAAGAAGTACCACATAAAGATAATCAGGCAAGGCCCTAAGATGCTGTGCTACGTTGACAACAAGCTCATCCTCAAGGCGCAGCATGCGCGCTACACTAAGGGCCACGTCGGGCTCTTTGCCATAGGCTCGACAGTCCGTTTCGACAACCTGACAATCATCGGCCACCTCGACCGCGCCTGGCTCAAAGAACAAAAGGCCAAGAAGGCAAAACAGAAATAGCAAGCCTTGCAAATGCCGCCGGATTCCTACTTCTTCTTTTTCTTGGAAAACATCCACTCGAAAACCTCGCCCATAAGCTTCGCACCGGGGAACTCATGCCCCCCATCAAACTCCCAGAACTTGCTGTCATACCCGCTCTTCTTGTAATACTTGTAGGCATTGACGGAATGCTGGTAGTTGGGGTCCTTCTTGCCTATCAGGATTCCAGCCGCGGGCGAGTTCCGCTGCGCTGCCGGTGGCGTGGACTTGTTGCCCGCGCCGGCGATTACAAAAGCGGCAAACACCTTTGGCAGAAACGGCGCCACCGTTGATGTGTGCCAACCGCCCATTGAAAATCCAAACATGTAGATGCGCTTCTTCTCTATGTTGAACTCCTTCATAAATTTCTTTATCAGCTCGACAACCGCCTGCTTCGGAAGCTGGCCATTCTCAGGCGCAACCATGATGGCATCGTCCCTGCCCGATGCGCTGCTGACACAGTTAAGGAAGTTATCGCCGCTATCGCCCGCACCGTGAAGCAGGACAACAAACGCAAGCGGCTCCTCGCCTGTGTACTTCTGCGGGATTCTGTATACGTACTGCTCTTGCTTCCCCTGGAACTGGAGCTTCCCGGTGTACTTACCCGGCTCGCGCTTCGGGAAGACCTTTTTCGACTTCCTGGGGGCTTTTTTCTTCCTGGGCTTCTTCTTGAATACCTTCTTCGCAGGTTCCTTCTCTTCCTTGTCCGGCCCAGGCTTCGCCTCAGGTTCCTTTTTCAGCTCCTGCTTCCTTTCCCAGCCGTCCGCAGTCCTGACATACCCCAGCGCCTCGCGAGCCCCGGCGTGGTTTGGCGAAAGCGCAATCACCTCCCCGAAGTGTTTCTCAGCCTCCTCCTCAAGCCCCTGCTCCCGGCACCACTTCCCGAGCTCAAACCGTGCGTCCGCGCTATCTTTCGGCATCTCACTGAGCTTCTTATCATATACATCGAAAACAGATTCGCGCTCCTCGATGCTCTCAATATCATCCACGGAAATGTTTACAATCCCCTTGACTGTCCTGACCTTGACGAAGTCAATATCCTTCTCGATGATTTTGCCCTCGACCTTGCCTCCGGTGTTCAGGTGAATGATATCTGCAAAAGCAAGTACCGGCAGGCAGGCAACTACAACAAGCATTACCATCCAGAGACGCTTACGCAGTTTGAGCTTCATACTGCTTCCTCCTGTTCGAACCACTATTGACGTATTAGACCTGCTCATCATTATATAACCTCAAAACCAGCACTTCTATTCCAAGTTTCAAATTTACAGATGCTCATTGACTGCCATCTCCACTTACAACCACCCTGCCTGCCCTGGAGTTGCATTCTGTACCGCCATAAGCCCAACCAACTGTGCAAACCAGCCGTGAAAGCCGTCTGTAAATAGAGTTCCTTATATACCAAGGACTTACGACATCTATTTACAGATTTCGCGGGGGTCTCTGCTACATT
>CAYWBA010000044.1:0-13235 GCA_964455955.1 uncultured Planctomycetota bacterium
CGTCTTAATGTCATTCTGCGTCTCCAAGTATCCAGCAATCTTGTGCTATCACCTGCTACAAGTAAGACGGTTGCTTTTACCAAGAATATAACACTAAAAACAACTCCAGTCAAATGGAAATAGTTAGTACTGTAGCAATGATTGTCGGCGGAACCAGCCTCCTGCGCTGCTCATGCCGCCTCTTCCTTCGCCTTTTTACCCCCTCCGTCCACATGCTGCTTCTGCATCTTCTTGCGTACAGGCCGCAGGTTGACTATCACGTTCTGTGGGCAGACCAGCACGCATTTGCCACAGGACGTGCACTTATCGTAATCAATGACCGGGATGTTGTTGACTATGTGAATAGCATCAAACTTGCATTCTTTTTCGCACTTCTTACAGCTAATGCAGGCGACCTTGCAGAGTTTTTTCGCAGCAGCGCCCCTCAACTGGCTCTGGCACAGGGCGACGACGGGCTTGGAGCGGGGCACAAGTGAAATTACGTCTCTTGGGCATACCTCAACGCACTTGCCGCAGCCGACGCACTTCTCCTCCAGCACAAGAGGTATATCATCTTCTGTCATAATTATTGCACCAAAAGGGCATGCAGCCACGCAGGAACCAAGGCCCAGGCATCCGTAGCGGCAGCCCTTAGCGCCTGTATTGACAAGTGCCGCCGCCCTGCAGTCTGAGATTCCGTCGTACTCGAACTTCTCTGCGGCAACAGAGCACCCGCCGCGGCACTTGACAACAGCGACCCTTGGTTCAGAAGATTCGGCTTCAACACCCATAATTTCGGCAATTGACGAAGCGACCTCACCGCCGCCCGGGGCACACAGGTTAATGGCAGCACCGGTTTCAACTATCGCGGCAGCGTAACCGGCGCAGCCGGGATAGCCGCACCCGCCGCAATTTGCCCCTGGCAATACCTCGCTGATGTTCTTTATTCTCGGGTCAACCTTGACGGCGAACTTCTGGGCCGCGATGGCCAGGATTATGCCGAAAACTGCCGCCATTGCGCCGACCGCTATAACGGTAGCAGCTATTCCAACAGACTCCATAATATCCCGTTTCCTCCGAAACCTCCAGGCTGTACAAGTTCAAGTCAGTTCCATAGTCTAATTGAGGGACCTCGAACAGGCAAGAAAATTTTGATAAAGATGCCTGTCGGCGAAGCGCTACGGTCAGCCTCAGAAAATAGTGAAATAATAAAATAATGGCTTTGAACTGGTGTTTAATCTTATGTAGAATCAATAATGCAATGCTTGGTATGTTACGGAGGATTGTGATGAAAGCAGGTAGAGTTCTTATATCGTGCCTGATGGCGCTTGCGTTCGCCTTGTCTGTTTCTTTTGCGAACGCCCAGGATGACGCGCGCGAGCAGGCCTTGACCGCCGGTGCAAAGATAGACCAGAAGGCTGTCGAGGCTGCTGTGAAGAAGGCGTGCGACTGGTTGAGGAACAAGCAGAATTCTGACGGCTCGTGGAAAAGTGGCTCGAAAGAATGTCGCGCCAGCAGCCTTCCAAACGGGACAACGGCGCTCGTACTCCTGGCCTTGCTGAAGGGAGGCGAAGACCCGGATGCCAAGTGCATAAAGGACGGCTTTAACTACGTATTCAAGAGCCTGAGCTCGAAAGAGCAGTACGTTTACGATGTGGCGGTGCTGATACTGGCGCTTGCGGCCCGTTACCACCCGCCGGATGAGCTTGAGGAGGAAGAAATCGAGAAAGAGCTGGAGAAAGGCAAAATCGGCAAGACAACACTGTTTGACCCTCCTGAAAAGAGGCAGAAGAAGAAGTTCAAGAAGGCCCCGCCCGCGGTAAAGAAGTGGTTTACAGACCTTATCAAGTGGCTGATTTCCAAACAGCGTAAGGACGGCGGGTGGGCTTACGGGGTCACCATGGACCAGGTTACAGACCTCTCCAATACGCAGTACGTGGTTCTTGCCTTTCATGCCGCCACTCGCTGCGGGGTGAATGTTTCCTCAGGCGTATTTGCGAAACTGGCAGAACTGGTGCTTATCCGGCAAGAGAAGAAGGGGCCTGAAATCGAGTGGTTCCCTGTACCGGTCGCCGACTTTGATATAAAGAAACTCAAGGAGATGGAGAAGGAATACCTCAAGAGCCTTCGCAGGAACGTTGCGCAGGCTCATGAGAGAGCTCAGGCGAGGGGAGAGAAACTGGCTCCGAAAGAAGTCAAGAAGATGACTACTACCACTGTGGTAATTGAGGACCCCTACAAGAAGTTCGGCGTCGAGCCCCAGAAAATCAGGGCAAGGGGTTGGGGTTACTGGCCACACGACTTTTGGTCTGAAATGGGTAAAGACAGCATTGTTCACCGGGCAACAGGCTCTATGACATGTTCCGGTGTTGCAGTGCTTGCCGTGGCCAAGGCGAACATTGAAGGCGGCAGCTGGTGGTCGAAACACAAGAAGAAGCTCAACAGGGGCCTCAGGGACGGCTGCGGCTGGCTGGCCCACAACTTCACCATCAAAGAGAATCCAAAGATGCCCGAGGAATGGCACTACTATTATCTGTACGGGCTGGAGCGTGCCGGGATTCTCTCGCTTGTGCGCGACTTCGGCAAGCACAACTGGTACGCCAAGGGCGGCAACTACCTGCTTGACAACCAGAAAGGCAACGGCTCCTGGCCCGGCAAATCGGGGCTTGACAAGCACCCCGTACCCGGCAAACAGGGCGCATATATCAACCCGGCAAATATTGACCCTCTGGTAAATACCTGCTTTGCCGTCCTGTTTCTGAAACAGGCAACAGCCCCTGTGGTCAAGATACCGCGGGAAGACCCGTCTACAGGCGAAGACCTCTTCGGCCCCAAGAAGAAGCAGGAAAAAAACAAATAGACAGCCTTACGATAGAAAGAGGGCGCGTCCTTTACGGTTGCGCCCTTTTTTCGCTCCTGAGGTCGGTATTAGTAGTGGTGTGCATTACGGGCTGCAATAAAGGAGCAGCCCCTCTCAGTTAGCCTTTTTGCTGTTATATTAACAGCCTCGTGCTTGTCAAGGTAGCTGGTCTGGAGCTTTTCCATCAAGCCCTGCTCAAGAATCTGCTCCTTGGGCAGAAAATACTCAAGGATATCCGAGGGGTGGTCGCGCTCCTTTTCACGCTCCAGCTCGCCGCCCTCGTGTTTTGCGCTTACGTTTTTCACCTTGTCGGCGATTTCGAGCAGCTCATCGCGCCGGTCGTACGGCTGGATAACAATAGATTTTTGCGTCTCCAGAATGTGGTGTTCGAAACGCACAACATCCTCAAACCCCAGCGCGCGCCGAATTTTGTCCGCTGCAAGAATGGTCTCGTTGTTGACCGAGTTTGCGAAGTTGAAGCCGATAAGCGAGGTTCCCCCATCTCCGTCCGCAAGGAGCCGGGCTGTCATAAGCGTCCAGAGGACCCCGTAAGGATTGTCGTTGCCCATATAGACAGAAATCTTGAACTCGTTCTTTACCCCAATTTTCCTGAGAAAATAGCCGAGCAGAACTGTGCCCGGATTTACGTTAAGCACCTGGCGTATGCCGTAGTTTGTATAGTACTGCAGGAACTCGTCAAGCCACAGAACCGCGTGGTCGTTGGGCTGCCCGACACCGCCGAAGTAGCCTGTTATTGTCTCCGGCCCGCCGAGGTGTATATTGGAGCCGTCGGTGCCTTTGGTATCGAGCGTCTCAACGTAGCTTGCGTCAAGTATGTTCATGGCAGCACTGAAAGCTACTGTGTCGCCGTTGTCCTCCACCTGCTCTTTCATCGCGCGCACGCGAATGAAGCGGCCCGGCATAAGCTCTCCGTTGGGGAGGGCCTGCCTGGCCTGGACAATTACCCAGGGGAAAAACTGCGCCGCGCTTATCTCGAGCGTTACCGCGTACTCATCGGCAAAGGCCATTGAATCAGCCTTGTCGCCCAGAACCTTGCGGCGGTAGTCGGCCTCGCTTATGAAAGCCTTGTTATCTACCTGCTCCTTGAGCCATTCGACATCGGTTAGGTACGGCGAATTCATCTCCTTGAGTTTCTCAAGCTGGACTTCAAGCTTGCCGGCCTCTGAAGCCTTCTTCTCAATCTCATCAACGCCGCCGTACTTCTCCACGACGGCAAGAAAACCCTTAATAATATCATTGTTCGGGTCGGTGATAAAATCGTTGACAAGCCTCACATCGCTCTGGACTATCGCAAGCCTCTTCGCAAGATCACCAGACATTGACTTCCTCCTTGCACAAAACAGGTAGGTACACTACAATCATTCTATTATGCCTTTTTTTTACACTCTTACAAGCTTTTCTCAGCCGCTCGGGCAGGTTTTATCTTTGCAAAAGCATCCGAGTTGCGAAATCCTTCCAAATACTGTTGACCTGCAGACAGGCAAGAGTAGAATAAGGCCTTCCAGGAACAATTTCTGGAGATTAGGAGTTGGCAAAGCACTTATCATGAATCCAAGGCTCAACTTTTTTCAGGAGGAGGCAAGCTGTGGCAAAACGCAAAAAGGTCTTGATTACCGACCTCTACGATATTAAAAGGAAGGTCGAAACTATCACGTGGCTGTCTGCCTACACTTTCCCGACCGCTCACTACATGGAGCAGGCGGGGCTGGAAATGATTCTCGTCGGCGACTCGGCCAGCATGACAATCTACGGCAACGACAGCACGCTGCCTATAACAATGGATACCTGCATTGAGCACTGCAAGGCTGTCCGCAAGGCTGCGCCCAGCGTGTTCGTGTTGGGTGATATGCCGTTTCTGTCATACCACAAGTCAGCCGAAGACGCCATATATAACGCGGGCCGATTTCTCAAGGAAGCCGGCTGCGACGGAATCAAGCTCGAAGGCGGCGTGCGGATAGCCGACAAGGTGCGTGCGATAGTTAACGCAGGCATTTCGGTCTGCGGCCACATAGGTCTTACACCGCAGTCATCTGCAATGCTCGGCGGCTTCAAGGTCCAGGGCAAGACGGCCGAGAGCGCAAAGTCCATGATAGAAGATGCCCTTGCTCTCCAGGAAGCCGGCGTATTTGCCGTTCTGCTCGAATGTGTCCCGACACCCGTGGCCAAGATAATCCGCGAAAAGCTGGATGTGCTGACTTTCGGCATCGGCGCGGGGCCACACTGCGACGGGCAGCTCCTGATTATACACGACATAGTGGGCCTTTATCCTATCTTCCAGCCGAAGTTTGTGAAACAGTACGCGAAACTCGGCAAACAGATGGAGAAGGCAATTAAGGCCTACATCAAGGATTGCAAGGAGAAGGCTTTCCCGGCCAAGGAGCACGAGTTCAGTATCTCCGACGAGGAACTCGAGAAGATAAAGCAACTGGAGATTTGAGAAGGGTTAAGGGGCGCACAATGGTTAGGAAAAGCAAAAAGGGAAAAACGCACATGGGCATGCGCAGGGCCTCCGGGCCTGGACCAAATTCTAAAGCGGGGGTTGCAGCAGTCAATGAACCCTCGCTTTTTTTGTCGGAAGAAATCTATGATGACCTCGGGCCGCAGAAGGTAGTTCATATCTACGAACCTAAAAGCAATTTACAGGCAATCGTCGTTGTTGATTCCACCGCCCGGGGGCCTGCAATGGGCGGCATCCGCATGGCGCCTGATGTGACTACTTCAGAAGTCTTCCGCCTGGCGCGAGGAATGACGCTGAAGTCCGCCGCCGCCGACCTGCAGCTTGGCGGTGGAAAGAGCGGCATCATCGCCGACCCGCACCAGCCGGAAGAGGTGCGTGAGCAGATATTCAGGACTTTCGCAAGGGCGTTGCGCGACATAACCGAGTATATTCCCGGACCCGACATGGGCACCAACGAGGATACGATAGGCTACATCAAGGACGAAATAGGCCGGGGAGCCTGCCCGCCCCGTTCCATGGGCGGAATACCCCTTGACGAGATTGGCGCGACCGCGTGGGGTGTGGTAGAGGCGGCTGAAGTTGCTGCGTCCCATGCCGGCCTCAAGCTTGAAGGCGCGCGGGTTGCGATTGAAGGTTTTGGCAACGTGGGCCGCATGGCAGCCAAGTTCTTTGAAGAACGCGGCGCCGTCATCGTCGCGGCAAGTGACAGTAAGGGCACAGTTTGTGAGCCGGGCGGGTTGTCCTGTGCCCAGCTATCTGAAACTAAAGAAAAGACAGGCAGTGTCTCGAACATCCCCGGTGCAGGCAAAGAGCCTCTGGAAGCGTGCCTTATGGTGGATTGCGACATACTGGTCCCGTGCGCGCGCCCGGACTGCATCCACATGAAAAACGCGGACAATGTCAGGGCAAAGCTGATAGTCCAGGGTGCTAACGTGCCGATAACCTTCGACGCGGAGAGAAAACTTCACGACAGGGGCGTACTCTCTATTCCGTGTTTCATTGCAAACGCCGGCGGCGTTATTTGCGGCGCTGTGGAGTACTACGGCGGCACGGAGGCGGAGGTCTTTCCCACAATAACAAACAAGATTCGGCGAAACGTCGGGGAACTTCTCCAGCGTGTCAAGGAGCACGGAAAGTACCCACGTGAAGCAGCGCTCGAAATGGCCAGGGAAAGAGTTCTCGACGCGATGAAGTACCGGTTATAGTTCCATAGCTTCCCGGAGCCCTGGCTTCCAAAACTTGACTTTTGCATTTTGCAGGCCGCTTTCTGATACGACTCGTATGCCCCTACTTTACGGAAGGAATCTTTCCTTGAAAATTGTACAGTCTCGTGGCAAAATTGCTGCGTCGCCTATTCGGATTTTAATTAACTGCATCGGGAGAAGGACAGATGAAAGGCAAGATGAAAGCTGTGCTCAAGGAAAAGCCGGAGCCGGGGTTTGTGGTACGCGAGGTTGACATTCCTGAGGTCGGCCCCAACGACCTGCTGGTCAAGGTCCGCAAAGCTGCAATCTGCGGGACTGATTCGCACATTTACGCCTGGGATGAGTGGTCCCAGAACCGTATCAAGCCACCGCTTATCGTGGGACACGAGCTTTGTGGTGACATTGTGGAAGTGGGTTCCAACGTGGATGGGTTCAAGACTGGTGACTTCATTTCAGCCGAAAGCCACATCCCGTGCGGTTACTGCTATCAATGCCGCAACGACCAGCAACATATCTGCGGGAACCTCAAGATACTCGGCGTTGATACAGACGGCTGCTTCGCAGAGTACGCTAGGATTCCTGCCGTGGTGGGGTGGAAAAATCCGCCTGATATGGACCCGGACGTGGCCGCAGTCCAGGAGCCTTTGGGCAACTCCGTCTATGCAGTCCTTGCAGAGGAGGATGTCGCCGGCCGTGCCGTTGCCGTCTTCGGCTGCGGGTCGGCAGGCATGTTCTCAACCGCGGTCGCACACGCGGCAGGAGCCTATCCCGTAATCAGCATAATCAAGCACGAGTTCCGCCGCCAGATTATGGAAAAGCTCGGCTCCGACCTCATTCTCAATGTCAGAGAGGATGATATCATAACCATGGTTATGGAGCGGACGCGCGGCGTCGGCGTTGACATTGTTATGGAAATGACCGGTAACCAGACAGCGATAGAGCAGGGGACAGCGGTTGTCCGCAAGGGCGGGCGCTTCACCGCGTTCGGCATTCCGTCAGGCCCGATCAGCCTCGACCTTTCCGCGCTTATTTTCAAAGGCGCCAATATCTTCGGCATTAACGGGAGATTGATGTACAAGACCTGGACAAAGATGAGCGCCATGCTTTCCTCTAACAGGCTCGACCCCAGGCCTGTCATAACTCACCACTTCGAAATGGAGCGCATTAACGAAGCAATGCAAGTAATGAAAAGCCCTAAGCGCGAATGCGGTAAAATTGTCCTGACGCCTTAGCTTGCCTGCACGTAATCAAACAGGGTACTTGCTATGCCCGGCGCCGCAAAGGCAGGAAGACTGTTATGAGCAAGACAACAAGGCAAGTTGTTGTGGCCTCCGTGCTTGTCGTTGCGCTTCTTGCGATCGGAATCGCTGGCGTGTTTTACTTCGCTTGCAGGTTCCGCACCACTATGGATGTACGAAGCGGTCCCGCGGCGAAGCGGACTGTCCAGTCGGAGAAAGTCAGTCTCGCCGCCGGAAGAGAGGACGCAGTAGTGGTGGAACTTTCCCTTGATGAGAAGGGTGAGATTTTGATTAAGGCAGGAGACCGTACATTCGGCACAGTCAAAGACGATAGTGGAAAAGAGGTTCCTGACTTCGATTCACTGGAAGATTACCTTCTCAGGAAGAAGTCGGAATTCAGATCTTCCGAAGAAGGCTCGTCACTAAGAGTAGTTGTACGGGCCGGTGAGGGAATCAATCTCAAGTACGCAATAGAAATAGCAAGACGCTGTGTTAAGATTGAAATAGACGATGTCAGTTTTGAGGCTGAGCCCGGCCCTATTGACCATCTGCTCAATGAGCAAAAAGGCCGGCAGAAGCCTCCTCAGAACAAGTAATGCAGGACCGTATTAAGGGAGCAGGCGCAGGGTTCTGGCTGCCATGACTGTAAAAGAAATCACAGCCTTTGCCATAATAAGCGTAATTGCACTGATATTGCTTCTGGTCGTATGGCCGTTTCCACGCCAGGTGGATAAGCGGCAGCAAGACATGGATTTGCTCAACGAACTCCTCCAGAAGCGCCAAGAAGAACAGAAGCAACCCATCAGGAAAAGGCCCCCTCAAAAGCATTCTATACTGCAGGAAATGGAAGAGGCCGCCGCCGAGCTGGTGCGCCAGTTCGGCCCGGCAAAAGATTCTATCCTCAAAAAAGCGCAGGCGGGCAAACTTGAGAAGGCACAGCCCCACGAAGGCGAACTTCCCGCTCCCGGCAAGACTGCTCAAGTGTACATGCTGCTGGTGCTCGGGGATATCCCCACCTGTGACCGCAAGAAGGGCCGCGTCCGGCTCAGAATTGCAGGGCTTGACAAGCTTAGTTTTGACAACGCCGAGAAGACCGGGCCTGATTTTGAACTCCTTGCATCGGTCCTGACTGCGCTTAATGCCCGGAGGCAGACCGCCGCCGGGGAAGGGCTGGCTGTGGAAATTATTGCCGTGCCTTTTACACCTCTTGAAGCGATTGAAAAAGTTGTTGAAGCCGCGGCCCGGGCAGGTATCCATGATATCCAGTTTAAGTATCCCCCCATTCCATACTAACTTCAAACTATGCTGTGGAGAGTTAATATATGGGAATGCACACATGCGACGAATTGACAGCGCAAGAACTTCACAAAATGCTCAAGTCGCGGGCCGTGCACGCAGTGCAGCCTGTCGGAAACATTGAAGCGCACGGGCCGCACCTGCCGCTTGCCACAGATTCCATGATAGCGTGGGAGCTGTCGCTGAGACTCGCGCAATCCCTTGCGGAAAAGTACCCCGAGGCTGAATTCCTCGTTGCGCCTGTGCTGTCAGTCGGAAACGTAACAGATTTTGGAACAAGGGGCGGATTTTCTGCCGGCGAGGCGCTCAAACCTTACCTCGAAACGGTCTGCGAAAACCTTCTTTCAGCCGGTTACCGCAAGGTGATAATAATTAACGGCTGCGGCGGCAACAACAGCCAAATAACTGAAATAGCAGCCAAACATAAGAATACTATCTATCTCCCGCGGTGGTGGCACCTTCAGCAGGCTCGGGAAGTTGACAACTCATACAAGACTTACATCAAAAGCGGCGGGAACCCGGAAGACTGGGTCGGCACGCACGCCTCTGAACTCGAAACCTCCGCCATTATGGCAATAGAGGAAAAGCTGCAGAAAGCGTTTGTCAGAAAAGAGAATATAAAAAACGCTTTCGGGCCCAACACCGGCTTCGCCGTGATTCCCGCCATGAAGGAAGGCAGGCTGCACGAAATCGCACCGGCGGGCGTACTCGGAGATGCCCGCGGCGCCACGGCGGAAAAGGGCAGAAAGCTTTTTGACATCGTGGTCGGCGAATACTTGCGCATCCTGGCGGAAGAATTCAAAAGATAAGCGCCCGGGTACAGGAAGCGCCCCGTAAAAGGTTCGTGGCGCTTTCTTCATCAACAGGCTATTTCCCTTTCCGCGGACCGAAAATATCCTCGCCTGTCCCAGGACGCTCCTGGGGTATTCGGATAAGGGGAGTGGTGGCCCTCCTCAGGAACAGAAGCGCCCATGCCGTATCAGGCACGGGCCCGCTTGTGCCCCGGCCGCCCGCATCCCAGGAACCATCCGGGTTCTGAGTTCTCTTGAGGAAACCAACGCCCTCCTTGTACCACTCGTGGGTACCAAACCAGGGTATCAGGCCAAGAATCCCCACGCGCTCAACGCCGTACCAGTAGTAGAGTAGGTGCCCTGCCATGCCTCTCGTGGACGGGTTCATGTCGGTCCGCCACATGTGAGCCAGCCAGGCCGCACCGTCGCGTATGCCTTTGTTAAGCTTCTTCTTAATGCCCTTGGGCAGCTGCTTCATCTCTTCAAGCGCGTATTTGCAAATAATCAGGGAAACGCACCCGGAGGTTGTCATAGAGCCTTTCACATCGAGGCACCAGTCGCGCTTTTCTGTATCGTCGGGCATGTAAGCCCAGCCGCGGGCATACATCTTTTGTTTCTCAGCGCCGAATATCTTCTTCTGTGCTTCCTCGACAACTGTTGTACCCCAGTCTTTCTTGGGTGGAACGCTCTCAGGCTTCTTCTTCGCCTGGCGGGTGTACTCCTTATAAAGCTTGCGTATCTCCTTCACCATCTGCTTCTCAATCTTCTTGAGCTCCCTAAAATCGTGGTCCGCAGCAGGCACGGGGAACCAGGGAACCTCCGGCCCTTTCTTCTCCTGTTTTTCAAGGAAGTACTTTACCACCTTGAGATAGCAGTCCACCGGCACAGGTATTCTCATGCGCCTTGCCGCAGCCAATGCAAGCATAACGTACTGGGTATTCGAAGCATCCACTATGTCGCCGCTCCCGCCCGGATAGCGCCAGATAAGCTTCTGTTGCTCCTGCTTTGAAACAAGCCACTTAACCAGGTCAGCTATGAGCTGAACATCAGCCGGCGCGGCGCGTTTGCGAAGCTTCTTCGCTTCATCACCATCCTTCTTCTTCTTGGCAAGCCCTGTAATCAAACCTTTGTCTTTCTCTTCCTCTTCCCCCTCTTTCTTCTCCGGTTCGTCTTCTTCGACGTAATACGCCTCCAGAAGTAGAATCAGACAGGCTACGCAATAGCAGTGGCAGAAGTCGCCTTTGCCCTTGACAATCCGGTCCTTTGCGTTCTTGAGTCCTTTCTGAACAGCAGGGTCTTTGCGGCTGACACCCGCCTTCAGCAGGGCGAATGTGCAGAATGCAGTACAGCCTTCGCCAAGCCCGCCGCCCTGCGAATGCACCCCGCAGCTGAATGGCTTGTCGAGAAAGTCCCATGAGCCGTCGGACTGCTGCTGGCCCTTGAGCCATTCAACGCCGCGCTTGATCATCCCGTCAATGTCTTTTGCAGTAACTCCATCTCCCGGCCCGTTATTTGGGCTGCCCGGGGGTTGCTGCCCGCCCTGCTGGCCCCCCTGGGCAAAGAGGATGCCCGGTAGAACAACTATGCAAAGCAGGACAATGCAACCTCTGATAAGATGCCTCATTCCACTATCTCCTTACGTACGCCCCAGGTGCTGAAATATCATCTCTCCAATGATATGAAACACGCCAGACAGCAAGAACTCCAGAGAATCTCAAGAATTTCTTCGAGAGACTCAAGCCTTTCATCTCTTTGACAAGTTTTGGCCCGGGTTGAGAAACGCCGGTTGTGCTAATCCTCAAGCCTGGAAGTTGGTACTTTTTGGTGTTGACTTGCAAGAACGCCGAATATATATTTGAGCCAGCAGATTGTTGCATACTGGTTGACGATGCTTGCAGATAGACACATAACGGCACTGATGCATTCAGCCCGGCTCAAGTCGAAGGCGGGCAACTGGATTGCATCGCTGAACATCTACCGCAGGATAATTGAAAATAGCCCCGAGTTCACGCCGGCGTACTGCGAGCTTGCCCGCCTGTATCTTGAGCGCGATGACCTTGACGGTGCGCGCAGGATGGTCAAGAAGGTCCTGTCCGCCTACCCCGAAAACGCCGAAGCGCACTTCGTACTCGGGGTCATTGAGTATATAGAAGGGAACTTTGAGGCCGCCCTGCGGTCATACCGCGTGGTTGAGAGAAAAGAAGGCCTTGACTCTAACCTCGCTATGAATATAGCTCTTGTCTGCGAGGTACTCGGCCTGCAACAGGAGGCAATAAAGAACCTCGAATACGCTATTGCACGCGGCGAGCCCAACGCGAAAGTTTACGAGGTCCTTGCTGACCTGTACCGGTCGGTCGGCGAACTTGCAAAAGCGATTCGCACACTTGAAAATGGCGTTGTAAAGTTCCCCCGTGAAGCATCGCTGCACTACTACCTTGGACGCGTCTACGCGCTGTCAAAAAGCTTCACAACCGCCCTGACTTCTTTGGAAACCGCGACCAGGCTCTCTCCCAAATACATCCCTGCGCTGGAGGATCTAGCCGGGCTTTACGTGAAACTCGAACGAATGGAGGACGCAGCAAGAGTGTTAACGAAGCTCGTTGACGCGGCCCCAAACAACAAGGACAACTGGTTGCGCCTTGCAGAAGCTTATATGGACTTGGGACATTTTGAAAAATCCGCAGAGATTCTCAAAGAAGCAAGACAACTCTTCCCCTCTGATGCGTCTATAAATAGGGAGCTTAAGTTCGTAAAGACCAAACAGCGCGTTAGCAAGGATGGCGAAGACTGGTTCCATTATGAGAAATAATACCAATAAATCCCTGAATAACATCCCGGTTCTTGTGCTTAACAAGTCCTGGATAGCAGTGAACATGGCAACCATGCGCAGGGCAATATCGCTTCTCTATCAAAGGCTGGCAAAGGTCGTCTCAACTGAAGACTACTCCACTTACTATTTCGACGAGTGGATAAAAGTCAACGGGAACGGGAATCATTCATACATCCATACCGTCAACTTCAAGATCCGCGTACCTGAGGTTATCGTCCTTACACTCTACGGCGGTATCCCCCGAAAAGAATCTGTACTTACCAGAAAAGCTATCTTCGACAGGGACAGTAATACCTGCCAGTACTGCGGACGCAAGTTTCGCAGGGAAAAGCTTACTATTGACCACGTAATCCCAAAAAGCCGCGGCGGCGCCGACTCGTGGAAGAATCTTGTCCTTGCCTGCCTCAAATGCAACGCAAGGAAACGCAACAAGACCCCGGACGAGGTGGGCATGAAGCTGCTCCGTAAACCCACCAAACCCCGCTGGATGCCGCACGTCGGACTCGGGCTCGCAGCCCTCAAACGGCCCGAATGGCAGAAGTTCGTCAATGCAGAAT
>CAYWBA010000045.1:0-13200 GCA_964455955.1 uncultured Planctomycetota bacterium
GCGGGCGGTCAAGAAGCGGCAACACAACAGTCTTGCTGAGCAGGTCCTTGTATCTTTTATCATTGGGGTTTACAGCAATGGCGGTATCACCGAGCATCGTCTCCGGCCTGGTCGTTGCAACCTCGACAAACTCGCCGGTCCCCTTTACAGGGTAACGCACCCACCAGAGTTTGCCGTGGAAATCATGGTGCTTGACCTCGTCGTCGGAGAGGGCTGTGCCACAACTGGTACACCAGTTGACAAGATACGTGCCGCGGTAGATAAGGCCCTTTTTGTAGAGCCTCACAAAGACTTCCCGGACAGCCTGTGAGAGGCCCTCGTCCATGGTAAAGCGCGTGCGTGTCCAGTCGCAGGAGGAGCCGAGGCTTTTGAGCTGTTCAACTATCTTGGAGCCGTACTTGTCCTTCCACTGCCAGACGCGTTCGAGGAATTTTTCACGTCCCAGCTTTTCTTTGGAAGAACCTTCCTCTTCGATGGCACGTTTAACCACGTTCTCCGTGGCAATGGAAGCATGGTCGGTGCCCGGCAGCCAGAGGGTGTCAAATCCCTGCATGCGTTTCAGGCGGATATAGATATCCTGGATGGTGTTATTGAGGGCGTGGCCCATGTGGAGCTCGCCGGTAATATTCGGCGGGGGAATGACAATGGAGTAATGCGAGCGGTCATCGTTGAGAGGGGCTGTGAATTTACCTTCGGACTCCCACTTCTGATACCATTTTTTCTCAACAGGCTTCGGGCCGTACATTGGCGGGAGCTTGGATATATTAGCCATAACATCTATCTCTTTAATGCAAGGCTCTTAAAATGGCGCTATGCGGTACTTTTGGGATAGCTGGATTTTTTGGCCGGGCGTTTACTGACCGGTCGCAGCTTCTTTTCTCCGCGTACAACCTGAGGGCTGACCACGTACTTCATCCCGGACCCCTGCTCGGGCATCTGATACATTGTATCGAGCATGATTGATTCAATCATGGCACGGAGCCCGCGCGCGCCGGTTTCCTTGGCGAGCGCCATCTTTGCTATCTCGGTCAGCGCGCCGGGCTTGAACTCTATCTCAGCCCCTTCCATCTCGAAGAACTTCTCGTACTGTTTAATGACGGCGTTACGCGGCTCAGTCATTATGCGGACAAGGTCTTTTTCATCCAGCTCGTTGAGCGTAGCTGTGACAGGCAGCCGTCCTACAAGCTCTGGAATCAGTCCGTACTGGACAACATCTTCTTCCGCGGCCAGCTTAAGCAGCTCGTTCTGCGTGTGTTTTGCGCCCCACGTATCGTCGGAGCCTTTTTTGTAGCCTATGCGGCTCTTGCCGACCCTTTTTGCAACTATGTCAGTAAGTCCCACAAAAGTCCCGCTACAGATAAACAGGACATTTTTTGTGTCAAAGGGTATGTACTGCTGCTCGGGGTGTTTTCGGCCGCCCTGCGGGGGCACGTTCGATATAGTACCCTCAAACATTTTAAGAAGGGCCTGCTGTACACCTTCGCCCGAGACGTCGCGGGTAATCGAGACATTAACAGGGGCTTTGGCGATTTTGTCTATCTCGTCGACAAATATTATGCCCTGCTCGGCGCGGGCAAGGTCCCAGTCCGCGGACTGGAGGAGTTTCAGGAGAAGGTTTTCGACATCTTCCCCGACGTAACCGGCCTCTGTAAGGGTTGTGGCATCACCTATGGCAAAAGGCACATCGAGCAGGCGAGCAAGCGTGCGCGCCATGAGGGTTTTGCCGCACCCGGTAGGCCCGATAAAGAGCACGTTGGACTTGTCTATTTCAACATCACCTGTGTCGAAGCGGGACAAGAGGCGCTTGTAGTGGTTATGTACGGCGACAGATATGATTTTTTTTGCCCTTTCCTGGCCGATTACGTACTGGTCCAGGCCTTCCTTGATCTGGCGAGGCGAGGGGAGCTTGCCTTTTTTGAAAAGCCTTTCGCCGTGCAAGCTGCGCTTCTGCTCCTGGACAACTGTGTAGAGCATCTCCACGCAGCTCTCGCATATCTGGGCATTTCCCATCCCCTGAATCAGCCTGCCCACGCGGCTGGACGCCCCGCCGCAAAACAGGCAGCAGGGACTCTTGCGGGAATTTGAATTACCGGAAGCCACACCACACTCCTTTTTGTAAGCTGTCGCCTTTCCGAGCCAACCGGTTACTTTTTCGGCTCTTCGTCAGTCGCGGAATCAGTCTCCTTGATACTTTTGATAACGTCGTCAATTATGCCGTATTCCTTGGCCTCTTCCGGACTCATATAGAAATCGCGGTCTGCATCTTTCTCCACCTTCTTCAGCGCCTGTCCGGTGCTCTCGGCGAGTATCTCGTTGAGAATGCTTTTGAGCTTGAGAATCTCCTCTGCCTGGCGCGAGATGTCGCTTGCCGCCCCCTCGAACCCGCCGTACGGCTGGTGAATCATTATGCGCGAATGAGGCAGCGCGTAACGTTTCGCCTTGCTGCCCGCGGCGAGCAGGACAGCTCCCATGGAGGCAGCCATTCCTATACAGACGGTTGATACATCGCATTCCACGTACTTCATTGTATCGTAAATGGCAAGCCCGGCGCTAATGCTGCCACCCGGAGTGTTGAGGTAGAGGTTGATGTCGAGCTTCTTGTTTTCCATCGCCAGAAACAGCATCTGCGCTGTTATTATGTTAGCCACGTGGTCTGTAATCGGGTAGCCGAGGAAGATAATTCTGTCTTTGAGAAGCCGGCTGAAGATGTCGTAGCTTCTCTCGCCGCGCCCGTCGCGCTCGATAACGATGGGAGTAAGCTGATTATAATACGGGGAACAGATTAACCTTTTGTCTTCCAGTTATGTCACCTTTCTATCTTGGGGCCTATTTACTCCTCAGTATCTTTCTCTTTTTCCTCTACTTTCTCCTCTTCTTTTTCCTCTACGTCAGCTTCATCCGCAGGAGCCTCCTCGCTGGCAAGGGAACCTGGAGGAACAAACTCGACCTCGGCTTTCTTTCGCAGGAAGTCCCTCGCCCGGGCCTCAAGCAAGTCGTTACGCAGTCGCGGCATCAGGCCCCGCGAATCCATCTCGTCATAGAGCGCGGCTGGGTCCTGGCCACGCCTGTAAGCTATTTGTGCGACCGCGTTCTGGACCTCGCCCTCCGTGACAAACAGGTTCTCAAGCTCCGCTATCTTGGCAAGGATAATGCCCTCCCTGAAGTTGCGCTCGATTTCCTGTCTGGAACGCTCTTTGTAAGCTTCGAGGTCGGCATCTATTTTTTCCTGCTCAACGCCGCGTTTCACAAGCTGGTAGCGCCTGTATTCGGTAATCTCGTGCGCCCTCGCGTCAATGAGATCTGCAGGTGCCTCAAACTGCAAGGAGGAAAGCAGTTTGTCGAGCACTTTACCTTCGATAAAGTGGTCCCGGGCGTTCTCCCTGCTAACTATAGTCTGCTCTTTGACCTTTTTCTTAAGCTCATCAAGCGAGTCGAAGCCGGCTTCCTTGGCCCATTCGTTAGTCGCTTCGGGAATCTTGAGAGTCTTGATTTCGTTTATTTTCATGGTGCAACGGGCAGATTTTCCAACCAGTTCTTCACCGTATTCGAGCGCCGAAGTCTTGGGCAATTCAAACTCAAGGTCCACGGAATCCCCGCGATTTTTCCCCACAAGCTTTTCTTCAATACCGGGTACCGGGATTCCAAAGACGCCCTCGGAGGCTACGCCCACGTACACATTTTTAGCGTCAAACAGGTCCTGCCCTTCGGCTGTAACCTTGACATCCACGAAGAGCATGTCCTCTTTGGTGCTTGCGCGGTCTTCCACCACAACCAGTTCGGCACGCTCGCGCTGCATCTGCTCCACCATGTTTTCAATGTCCTGCTCAGTAACCTCAACTTCTTCAGCCCGGACCTTGACTCCCACGTAGTCCTCAACACTTACCTGCGGCTTGACGGTAAGCTCTACTTCAAATCTAAGCGGGTTCTCGCGTTCGAGCTCAATTTTCTCAAGCGCGCCGAAATCCGGGTCCTTCAGCGGCTCCAGGTTGTGCTCCTTAAGCACGTCCTCGTAAGCCTCTGCGATAAGGTCGTTCTTGGTGGCCTCGCGAAGTTTCTTGCCGAACCGGCGATCGAAGAGCTTTGACGGTATATGCCCGCGGCGGAAGCCAGCCAGAGTTGCAGTTGTCCTAAGCTCGGCCGTGCGCTTATCCAGCTCCTCTGTAACTTTCTCTGCCGGCACCTCGATTACAAGCTTCTTCTTGCAGTTCCCAAGTTCTTCAATAGTTACTTGCAACTTTCAGTCCTCTCCTAAGGATACTCTATACTCTTGGCCATCCGTATGAAGCATGGATTATACCCGAGAGTACCTGCAATACAAGCTTTTTTTGCCTGCTTGGTGCCTGCACCGCCATTTGTGAGTTTGCACTACTGCATCAGTCTGGCGGAAAACAACTTGCATTCTGCCAAACATTTGGTAAGCTTAAAAGCCAATTTTCGGCCTGTGCGGTTGGCTGTCAGAAAAATTGGTGCAAGATGGCTGTTTCCAACGAGTTCCTTCTCGAGCACTTGAGCGAATGCCGCATCTGCCCCCACAACTGCAAGGTGAACCGGGCAGTTGGAGAAATAGGGAGGTGCAGGACAGGCCGGGAGGTGATAGTTGCAAGCTTCTCCAAGCACTTCGGCGAAGAGGAGCCGCTTGTCGGGACAGGTGGGTCAGGCGCTATATTTTTCTCAGGCTGCAGCCTGAAATGCGTCTATTGCCAGAACCACGAGATAAGCCAGGGGGTTGAAGGCTTCCCGCTCAGCGAAAACGAGCTTGCGGAAATGATGCTCCAGCTTCAAGGCGCGGGTGCAGAGAACATCAACCTTGTCACGCCGACCCACTTCGCTATCCAGATACTAATAGCTCTCAAGATAGCGAAAAGCATCGGTCTTACAATCCCGGTGGTTTACAACAGCGGCGGATACGACTCGGTAAAGACCCTCAAGCTGCTTGAGGGGTATATTGACGTGTACCTGCCCGATGCCAAGTATGCAGACCCGCAAACGGCCCTAAGGTACAGCGGAATAAAGAACTACCCGCAAAGGATGAAATCAGCCTTGAAGGAGATGCACCGCCAAGTCGGGGACCTCGTCATAGAAAAGGGAGTTGCCGTAAGCGGGCTCATGGTGCGGCACCTCGTTTTGCCTGAGGGCATAGCAGGGAGCAAAAAGATAATTGACTTTGTGGCGGAAAAGATCAGTCCAAATACCTATTTCAACCTCATGCGCCAGTACCGGCCGTGTTTTCGCGCCAACTATTATCCGGAACTTCGGCGATATATTGAACCCTCCACGTACGTCGAGCTTTATACGTACGCCAAGGAAAAGGGGCTGCGACTCGCGCGGTGAACACGCGGCAGAGAGTTCCCCAAAATTTGGGTTTCAACAGTACAGAGCACGCCTTTCGGCGCTGGAAGAATCAGAACAGGAAATCGCCAGCGGCGGATTTGTTGCCGCTATTATCTTGCAATAAGACCTCTCAAAGGTTAAAATGTGCTTGCCAAAGGCCCGGCAGACAGCCGTGCGTGAACGAACGCTCAGGAAGCGGAGGCTTTCCGCATGGACTTTGTAATAATCTTGCTTAACAAGGCGGAGCTGCTTGACGATGCGCTCTCGGCCATTGCCGAAGTGGGCGCATACGACGCAGGCGTTGTTGAAGCCGAGGGTCTTGAGAAGATTCTGGCTGAAGATATTCCTATCTTCGCCGGGCTCCGGCAGATGCTCGATGGCGAAAAGGCAAAGAAAAGCCTCATTGTGGCTCCTCTGCTGCCGGGCTCAAGTATCAAGGAGCTTGACAAACTGCTTCTGGACCGGGGAATAGACTTCAGAGCACCGGAAGTCGGCGTAATGATGTCGGTCAAGCTTGATACAATTATCACTCCTTCGACCAAGTAGTAACCCGCTCAAGCGGCGCACAGAGCTGCCAATTGGCTTGGGTAGGGCCTTCTTCAACTATTAGACCACGCTTGAGCCGGGCGAGACGGGCTTTCTCGGGTCAGCTTGCAGGCAGGAGACAACATCTCCTTCCTGGGCGGCCA
Organism: uncultured Planctomycetota bacterium; assembly: GCA_964455955.1. Lineage (GTDB taxonomy): Bacteria > Planctomycetota > SKW154 > SKW154 > DAOVDS01 > CAYWBA01. The sequence goes on from CAYWBA010000045.1 coordinate 6,021, forward strand.
GAACCATGCCCTGGGACTCAACCCCACGCAGCTTTGCAGGTTCGAGATTTGTCACCAAAATAATATTCATGCCTTCGAGTTCTTCAGGTGTGTAATAGGGCTTAAGGCCTGCGACTGTCTGGCGTGTCTCTCCTCCAATGTCCACCTTCATGACGTAGAGTTTATCCGCGTTCGGGTGGTCTGCCACAGAAACAATCTTGGCGACTTTCAGGTCAAGTTTCTTGAACTCCTCGAAACTAATCATATCAAGGACCTCCTTGCTGCAACAGGGTCTAAGGACTTACAAATACATGAAGAGAAGAGGGGGCGTCTACCGCGTCTTGCCCGCCTGGAGATTAGAAGTTAATGTTCAACTGAAAAACAGCCCTCTGGTCCGCTTCGTTCTTGCCGAGTGGATTCAAGCGTGGATCAAGAATGTAACTCTCTTCATAGCGGTCTTTACCCTGATTGATGGTTTCAAATACGGCAATAACCTTTACGTGTTCGGATATCTCCCAAGCAAGGCCTGCGGCGACCAAGGTAGACTTCTGATGCAGGTGTTCCGCGTTGGGGTTAACTATGCCCACGCCCCTCGGCGGGTCAAGGATATCAACCTTGGCCACAAACATCCACTTCTCCAGACTTTCCATAAGCAGGCCCAGACCCAGACCCATTTCAAGATAGTACCCTTCGGTAATGTTGTACTTCTTGCCGACCTCTGGGTTATCCTCGGCCCAGATATATTCGCCCTGAAGAATAAACTGCCCGGTGTCTATTTTCATGTCAATGCCGTTTCTTCTGCGTGAGAAGATTGCCGGCCTGGTTCCAATGTCACCGTCGTACGCTGAGGCCCCCACAATGAAACTGTCGCCGAAGTTCAGGCCGAGCCGCCCCACCCCGGCCTTGCGGCTGTTGGAGTCGGCAGTCACACGCTTCTCCCCGTTAAAGAGGCCCGCAGAGTATTGCAGCTTGACCTTCCTGATAAACTCCAACTCGCCGTAAGCCTGCACACCCACATCGTAGAGGTAATCAAGGTCCCAGACAGCCGGGTCCGGGTCCCCCTGCGTGGAGCAGAATGCGTATTTTACAGCCTGCGAGTAATTCGCAAGAAGCAGTTCCTCCGCACCAAGCTGAGGCTGAATTCCAAAAGGCACCTGCATCTGCCCGATTTTGAGGTTAATAATATCCTCATGCTTGGGAATAAAGAGGCGCAGCCAGAGGTCTGTAAGCGTATTATCCTCCACCGCGTCTACGCCTATTTTGAAATGCAGAAACTTGTATCTGGAGTCAATCCTCAGTTCCGCCTGGGCTGTCGTGAAGGTTTCTCTGCCGCCGTCGTAGAAGAAGACATCGTCTCTATACTCGTACCAGTCATAGCGTATCAGGGCACTAATGGAGAACTTTCTTTTAGTACCAGGCTTTTTGTCCCCGGGCGGCTGCCAACCAGGACCCTTGGATGGGTCCCTGAGCTCTCCCCGACCGTCCTCATAGGCCACAAACTCCTTTCCGTTTGGCACAGCTATATGTTTTGTCGCCCCCTTTGGAAGAACGCCAAAGTTATTTACATTGTCGGGATGCGCCCGAAAAATATAATGCCTTCTGAGCCGGTCATAGCTGATAATAACTACCTGCTCCTCGGGGATAGCAAGTGTTGCACCGTACTCGTTCTCCACGTAAGGCGCGCCCGAGATTGCCTTGATTACTATGTCTCTGTCGGGCTCAACCTTCACGCTCACCACCGTGTCCTTGCCGTATACCGTCTGGTTGAGAACCCTGATATGGAAAACATCAGTTTTGATATGCGAGGTGAGCTTGCCTCTGGTCATGTTGACGACGTACAGCCCTTCACTTGTCTTGTCCATCGTGATGTGAGTGCCATCGAAAAGCTCAACCTTGGTAGATTCAATCATGATTTCGATGTACGAGTCTTCCAGGGTAAGCAGCTCGTCGCCCTTATAGACAGCCTGATTCAGCCAGGTGTCCTGCAACTGAACATAGGTCCCTGTCGCGCCAATTTCCTTCACCTGGGCGTTCCCGGCGAAATCGGTGAACCTGCCGAGCTTGACCCTCTCCTGCGCTAAAAGGCCGCTACTCCCGATGACAAAAACCAACATAACCGCCAACACAGCGCAACTCAAGCGGTTCAGCATAACCTCCTCCGGAAAGGCAGATTGAGTCCTGGTGCGCCCCAAACAGCACAATTTAGTTATTAGAGCACCGTGGCGAAAGGCTGTCAACAAAAAATCCCGCAGCCTTCAAAAAAGACGGCCCTTACTCTCTGTCAGCAAAAGGATTACGAGCGCCGCAGGGAACGAAGCTTTGAGCCTGCACAGACCGGGGTGGTGCCGGAGAAGCAAGGCAGGTGCAAATTTTTCGAGTCTGCTTCGGATTTGGTGTAACACCCAGGCAGTATCTTTCGTTATTATATATAGAGGATAGCGACCGGCAACGCCGGCAGGTGAAACTCAGTCAGTTCACGGCGGTTCAGAGGTGAAGTTAGGTAAGCGGCAAATACCGGGTTTTGAGATAATAGAAGCTGTCGCGACCGGCGGCATGGGCTCCGTCTTTAAGGCGCGGCAGGTCTCCCTGAACAAGACAGTTGCACTCAAGATACTCTCCCCAAAGCTCGCCCGCGACAAGAAGTATATTGACCGCTTTATGAGAGAGGCAAAGTCCCTTGCCAAGCTGAACCATCCCAACGTCGTAGCTGTAATTGACGTGGGAAAGGGCGGCGGGCATTACTATCTTGTGATGGAGTACGTATCCGCCGGCAGCCTTGCCGACATTATTGACGAGGAAGGCGCTCTGCAGGAGGAAAATGCCCTCAGAATGGCCAGGCAAATAGCCTGCGCCCTCCAGCACGCCCAGCAGAACAGCCTGATACACAGAGATATCAAGCCTGAGAATGTCCTTATCTCCGCAGACGGCGTCTGCAAGCTCTGCGACCTCGGCCTGGCGCGTCTCTCAGGTGGCAGCTCATCCCTTACCGCAACCGGCGTCGCAATGGGCACGCCCGACTACATCTCACCAGAACAGGCCAGGGGCGAAAGCGAGATTGACATAAGGGCTGACATATACTCGCTCGGCGCCACGCTGTTTCACGCCGTATGCGGCAAGCCGCCTTATGAGGGCCCCACTCCGGCGCATGTCATGAGCGCGCATATAAGTGACCAAGTGGCTTTCCCCTCAAAACCCAAGCTCAGCGGGAAGCTGCGCAGGTTTATCGAAAAGATGATGGCTAAAGACCCCGCCCGGCGCCAGCAGACCGCCGAGGAGCTTATCAGGGATATTGACCTTGTGCTTGCCGGCAAGAGGGTGAAAAAGAGCAGCACCCTAACTGAAAAGCTCCCGAGTCTCAAGGTGCCTCAGAAGATTCGCAGGCACCTTGCAATAGGAGGCGGTGCAGCCGCTGTGGCCGTGTTGGCGGTAATCCTCCTTGCCCTCCTGGTACCCCCCCCGCCTGCCAGCTTGAAGGAAGAAACAGGTGCCCCCGACAGCGAGAATAACGATGTCCCTCCAGGTCCGGCCCGGAATCGCGGAAGACCACGCCCGGTCCCGCAGCCAACAGACCCGCCTCCATTTATAGAGCCCCGGAATCCGGCTATCCCCAAATACAAACCACCAGAAGCCAAAATCGCCTACGAGGCGGCTGAAAACTTCGAAAAGACCTCCGGCACAGGCCTTGAGACTATCATATCCAAATACCTTGATGTCGCCGAGAGCTTTCCCGAAACGGAGTGGGGCGAGAAAGCGGCCGCGCGCGCCCTATCTCTCGAGGAACAAGGCAGCAAGCTTGCGGCCGAAGTCCAAGAGGAATACAACCAGGTGTATTCGCAAGCATTTTCAAAGTTTGCAGACCACAGGTACCACGAAGCGCTTGCGTTGCTTGTGGATTTTGCCTCCCGGCGCGCCGGCACCCCGGCGGCCCAGAGCGCGCTCACCTACGCAAGGCAGGTGGTACTGGCTGCTGCGCGGGCTTTCGCCGAAGCTTGCCGGAAGTCCCAAGAGTTGGCCGACAGAGGCAAATTCGCGGCTGCAAGAGAAACTCTTGCGGCCATCAAACATTCAGGAGTCAGCAAGCTTGACGAGATTGTCTCCGAAAAGCTGCGGGAAATAGCGCGCAAAGAGAAAGATGCTCTCAAGGGTAAGAAAGCAGCCAGCCGCGCGGAGCTTTACGAGGAGGTGTTGTCGCAAATCTACAAGGGCGATGCTGGCAGCATAGAAGAATTTATTTTCCGCGCCCGCGAAGCTGCGAGCAATAAAAAGTACTCCCCCGTGCTGGACTTGCTCCAGTCGGAAGAAAACGACCTTGCCTCGGCCGCAGAGGTTCTTGCCGCTGCCGAGCAAGGGTTGTCCAAACGCAAAGGCTACAAGGTGCAACTTCAATTCGCGACAGGAGGCTCGGCCTGGGGTAGAATCCAGTACATAGGAAACGGAAAGGTAGGCATAGCGCCGGATGATAATGAGCCCACCCAGACCGTGACAGTAAGTATCACGGAACTTGCCGACAGGCAGATACTCAACTTCGCCTCGCTCGCACCCAAGCCGCCTTCCAAGGCTTCCAGGCTCCATTTCCTTACAGCAAGAGGCGACCTGCAGAAAGCCCGGGAGATACTGGAGAAAAGCCCCATTTCCCCAGCCGAACGCAAGCGCATAGAAGAAAAGCTCTCCCTGCTCAAGAGCATTTTCGATGAAAGAAACGCCGGGGCGCTCGCCGCCAGGGTCACAAGGTTTTATCAGTCGAACAGGTTCTCCGAAGCCTCATCCGCGGCGAAGGAGCTGTTTGAAAAATACCCCCACACCCGCTTCCTTATCGATAACGCCAAGGAAATGGGTGCGTTCATCGCCCAGCAAGGACTCCTGCGGATACACTCGCGTTCCACCACCTTTACAAACCCGCTCTCGGTTGATATTGACCCCGTGCCTTCTTTCAGCGTGGAGAGGCGGATTGGTGGGAACGCACGCACCTTCTACATCCGTTGGGAAGGATTGCTTAGCGTGCCCGCCAACGGAGATTACGCCTTCTATCTAATGACAAACGGCCCGGTCAAGCTTAAACTTGACGGCCACTTGTTACTTCGCAAAAGCCCGGGCCCTGGGCTGGAAGTAGTCTATGCCAGGCAAAAACTTCCCCGGGGGCTGAGAAAATTTGAGTTCGAATACACGTGTTCCAAAGGCAAGGCGCCTGTAGTCCAGATATTCTGGCAGCAGGGGAACGGTCCGAGGTTCCCGCTTACCCCGGCAGATATCTCGCACCTGCCGGCACGGCGGACAGAATATGAGAAGAAGGGGAGATAAGATGAGGAAAGCGTGCGCTCTGGTTTTCGTGCTTGGCATGGGAATAACGCTCTGCCTGTGCGCTCATGGCCAGCAGCCGGGCGGTAACTCAAAAGCCAAAGCGGCAACACCGGACTCGCAGGCCGAAAACGAAATCCGCCTGCTTGAGGCAGAGCTGGTTCGCCTGGTCAAGAAAAGGCTTGCACAAGAATTGCAAGAAAATCCCCGGGCTGGCAGCAAAGGCCCCGGCAAGAAAGAGGCCCCCCAGAAGGCTACCCTTCCTGAACCGCCTAAGTATGACGCGCGCAAACTCCAGGAGCAGATAAGGAAATGGAAAGAGAAGCTGCTTGCCGAGATTGACATGCTGACAACGCTGATACTTAACGAACTCAAGGAAGCCCATGTCAAGCAACTCAGGGAACTGAAAGAAGCCTACAACGACCGCAAGCGGACAGTCAATGGAAAATACCGCCTCAAGGAGGCCAAGAGGAAAAAAGAGCTGGCCAAGCTCAACCAGGAATACCATAGGAAGAAATTTGAGCTTACAGAGCTTTATTACAACAGGTGCGACGAGCTCGAGAAGCAAGCCGCCCACAAAAAAGAGTTGATGCAAAAGCTCGCCAAGGAGGTTGAAGAAAAGCTCCTTCCTGAAAAGGCCCTACCCGAGGGCAAGAAGCCTGGCCTGCCTGGCAAAAAGCCGCCAAAAAAGGGCCAAAAGAACGGCAAGTAATTAGCGCCGTTCCCGCGATTATTTTGTTGGCAACCATATAATTTCATGCTAAAATACCATTTAGGGTATTCCCTTAATCGGAAGAGTTTCAGGTAGCTTGTAGTTTGGAGAAAAGACTTATGTCCGCTGACGAGTATCAAAACGAAAACCAGGATGAATCCCGGGACGAACCCTCACCTCCGTCAAATCCCTGGGATGACACGAATCCCTTTCAACAGCAAGACATTCACGCCAACGTGCCAAGCACGGGCCCGCAGGGCGACGCGGCGGAGCAAGACACAATCCCGCCGGAATACATGCCGGAAGATGCCGTAATCGAATACGGACGCGACTCGGGCGAAGAGTTCTACGACCCTTACAAGACCGGGGAAGAGGGGGAAGACAGTGTTTTCCTGACAGGAGACTCTCCGCTTGAAACTGCCGCCGAGCCCTCCTTCCCACCCTCAATAGGAAGCGATATAACAGAACCACTCTCTGGAGAACCGTTCGCGTCGGAGCCGGTAGCGCCTGACGCCGGCGATTGGGGCACACAGCTCGACACCGCCCTCCCCGAGGGGGGCATCGCCCCCGCGGAGGAGGTTGGCTGGTCACCCCCGGCCCCGGACCAGCCCGGCATGGTGGCGGACCCCTACGCCCCTGATTTCCTTGACCAAAACGCCCCCAGCCCCATCCCGACAACACAAGAGCCCGCCCCGGAGGGTGCCGTCCCTCCTCCCGCCTACGAGGGAACCACACCATCAGGACGCAGCGCTGGGGTTTCACCCGAAATAGCTGCACTGCTTGACCGTACGTCACAAAGAGAAATAGCCCTCAGCGACAGGGAACTCCTTGGTGCACCAGGCAAAAAGCTCAAGGCCGTGATTGTTATCCTTGTTCTGTTTATTGTGATTGCCATAATCCTGGCGGCGACAGCGGTCTATGAATACCGGGAACTGAAAAGAGCCGACGAAAAATACACCGCTGCTGTCGCGGATTTCAACAATTCCAAGAAGAAGAAGCAGGCGGAGTTCGACAACGTGCTCAAAACAAAAGATGTGGAAATAGAAAAGATGCAACAGGACCTTGCGCAAGTCAGGAAGAAATATCAGGATTACCAGAACGAACACGACGCAGGCGTGAAAGAGGTTAGATCACTCCGAGCTGCAAAAACGACACTCGAGGCAAGCGTTAAGAAGCTGGAGAAAGAAAACAAAA
>CAYWBA010000046.1:0-9118 GCA_964455955.1 uncultured Planctomycetota bacterium
ACTCCAAAACCGGCCCGAACACCGCCAGGTACATTGGTTCGCTTGTCGCCGATTTCCACCGCAACCTGCTCTATGGCGGAATTTTTCTATACCCCGCCGACTCAAAAAACAAGGATGGCAAGCTCCGCCTGCTGTATGAAGCCAACCCGCTGGCCTACATTGCCGAACAGGCCGGCGGCTGCGCCTCCGACGGGCACACGCGGATACTTGAGAAGGTGCCGGTCTCCATCCACGAGCGCACCCCGCTCTTTATCGGCAACTGCGAAATGGTCGAGCTTGCGGAAGAATTCACAAGAGGCGAAAGGTAGTTTCCACATGCTCTCCGGGCAGGGAGCAGCCCGCACAGGCAAGTCGCAAAACGCATAAATCTCTTGCGACTTAATGCAAGTGCGGATAGTATATGCATACAGGCATTGCAATCCTGGGCAGCGGAGGCCGCTCCTGAGATGAAGTATATAGTCATCGGCGCAAGCACGGCAGGGACAACAGGGGCCCAGACCCTGAGAGAGAAGAGTCCGGATGCCGAGGTAATTGTGTTCACCAACGAGAAGTACCCTTACTACAGCCGCCCCCGGCTGATTGAGTTTATCGCGGATGAGGTGGAGCTTGAGCAGATATATTTTCGCACCAAGGAATGGTACACCAACAGCAGGATAGACCTGCGCATGGGCCAGGTGGTGACAGGTCTGGACCCTAAGAATCACAAGGTCTATACAGGCAACGAGGCGCATGATTACGACAAGCTTCTGATAACCTGCGGCGCCCGGCCCGAGACGCCGGCGCTTGAGGGTGCCCACAAGGATGGGATATTCTCCCTGTGGACTGTTTCAGACGCCATACATGTCAAGCAATTCGCCCGCAAGAAAAAGATGGTGTCTGTAATCGGCGGGAGTTTTCTGGGAATTGAGTGCGCAAGGGCGCTGCAGGCCCTGGGCCTGAGCGTTTCACTGCTGGAACCTGCGGACAGGCTGATTCCCGGGCGGCTTGACGCGGAAGGGGCGAGGCTGCTCAAGGAAATGCTCGAGTCCATGGGAATTAACATCTACACGAGTATCAGCATCGAGATGTTCGAAGGCGCCGGGATGGCGGTTGATACTATTGTCCTTGCCGATGGCGACAAGATTCCCGCCGAAGCAGTTGTAGTATGCACAGGCATCCACCCCAACAAGGAAATAGCATCGAAGGCCGGGCTGGTGACCCACAACGGGATAATCGTGGACAAGCACCTTCGCACATCCTCCAAGGATGTATTTGCAGCCGGCAGCGTTGCCGAGTTCGCGGGCAGGGTGAACGCGACAGCTTCAGCCGCGCTTGAGCAGGCCAGGGTGGCGGCCTCCAACATGATTCTCGAAGACGCTGTGATATATGAGGGCACGGCCGAAATGCGCACGCTCAAGGTCATGGAGCTGGACCTGGTCTGCATGGGCCTGAGCGTGCCGCCTGACGAGAGCAAGTACGAGATTATAACCAGCTCGGACGGCGACCGGGGCGTCTACAAGCGGGTGGTGCTACGCAAAGGGGTACTTGTTGGTGCAATACTTATTGGCAGCCTCAAGAACGTGGTGCCGCTGAGTACGCTTATCAGCATGGGAATTGACACATCCTCTATCAAAGGCACGCTCCTCGAGGAGGAAACTGACCTCAGGCAGTTCGTAATAGACCACGAGTATTAAGAGACTTTAACAGGATGAGGCGTGAGCGGCGCCGGGGTTACGGGTTTCGGGTTTCGAGTTTCGGGTTACTGGTTACAGGTTACAGGTTAGGGCTTGTGTTTGACATTGTGTCCAGGGGCATCAGATGAAACGAGCGCTTATATCAGACATTCACGGCAACCTTGAGGCACTCACGGCCGTTTTCGCCGATATTGATTCCCGCGGCATAGAAGAAGTTTACTTCCTCGGGGATGTCGTGGGCTACGGCCCGGACCCCGAGCCCTGTATTGATATTGTGTCCAGGCGCTGCAAGCTGCACCTGCTGGGCAATCACGACCACGCGCTCCTGACCGTAGCGCTGGGTTTTAACCCTGTAGCCAAGCAGACAATAGACTATCTGCGCGACCGGCTGAAGCCGGCCGGCGAGGGGAGCGGCCCGGACAAGAAGCGCCGCTGGGAGTACTTGCAGGGGCTCCAAAGGCGCCATGAGGAAGGCGATTTCCTGCACGTGCACGCCTCGCCGCGCGAGCCCATAGCCGAGTACGTGCTTGATACTGATGCAACCTTCGGGCAGGAGAAGCTTGCGAAGATATTTGCCCGCATGGAGCGAATATGCTTTGTGGGGCATACCCATGTCCCCGGCGTTATGATGGAGGAGCCTCGCTGGCACGGTGTGAAGAAGCTTGGCTACGAGTGGGAGTTCGGCCCCGGCAAGCAGATAATCAACCTCGGCTCTGTCGGGCAGCCGAGGGACCGCGACCCGAGGGCCTCGTACCTCGAGATGAACGAGCACGGGTGCAGGTGGCACCGGGTCGAATACGATATCGAGGCGGTTGTGCAGAAGGTCAAAGGCATTGACCGCCTGGATGACCGCAACGGTCTCCGTCTGCTGCAGGGCCGGTAACTATGGGAATACTCAGCGGGATCCGCGAAGACATTGAAAAAGCTCGCGGGAGCGACCCGGCCGCAAGAAACGCGCTTGAGATACTTCTGTGCTACCCGGGCCTGCACGCAGTCTGGATTCACCGCATCGCCCATTGGTTCTACAAGCGCCAGCTCTATACCATCGCGCGGCTTGTCTCGCACATCAACAGGGCTCTTACCGGAGTTGAAATCCACCCCGGCGCAAGGCTGGGCAGGAGAATATTCATTGACCACGGAATGGGGATAGTAATTGGCGAAACCACAGAGGTGGGAGACGACTGCCTGCTTTACAAAGGCGTTGTGCTCGGCGGCACCTCACTTGGAAGGGTCAAGCGCCACCCCACCTTGGGGAAGAACGTCGTGGTCGGCTCAAACGCGTGCCTGCTTGGCGATATCAGGATAGGAGACCACGTGCGGGTCGGCTCAGGTTCGGTGGTCATAAGAGATGTGCCGTCCGGGGCGACCGTGGTTGGCGTACCCGCCCGCCTGGTTGAGCGCAAGGATATGCGCGAGATGCTGGACTTCGAGCACGGCAACCTGCCCGACCCGATGGATGATATTATAAAGATAATGCTGCGCCTGCAGCAGGAGATTGAGAGGCGGGTCGAAAAGCTTGAAAAGGAGCACGGGATTCGCAGCCCGAGAACTATTGTGGACGACTCTGTTCACCCAGACGACCTGGACCGGGAACCGGAAGAAAGCGGCAAGAGGTAGGGAGCTGTCCCCACTGCGCCGGCCGCCTTCCAGGTTGTTGGGAATCACGCGGGGACCTTTTTTGCTGGACAATCGCTGCGCACAGGCTAAAATCTGTCTTGACACGCGATGTATGGATAACAGATAATATTCCGGGAGCGGCAAATTGGCTGAGGACTCTTCCCTCTGGACGTGGACAAAAAGGACATTTCTCAAAGGCCTGGCAACCCTGTTGCCCGCACTCCTTACAATCTATGTCTTCCTGGTGGTTTTCAACTTTGTTCGATACAGCGTTTCCGTGCCGGTAAATACCTTTGTCGGCTCGCAGCTCTACACGACCGAGTGGGGCCGCAAGTATCTTAACGACCGATTCGAAATCCCGCTCAAAGACCCCCAGACAGGCGAGCCGCTTGAAAAAGAAGCTTTGAAAAGCGAGCTTGAATCCAAGTTGCCCTGGTGGCCGGGTTTTATCATTGCGTTTCTGGCCGTTATGGCAGTGGGATTCTTCATCGCAAGCTTTATCGGCAGGCGGATTTACTGGTCGGGTGAACATCTCCTGACACGCATTCCGGTGGTAAAAGTGATATACCCGTACGCCAAGCAGGTGACCGAGTTTGTCTTCGGGGGCAAGAAAGAGCCCTCTTACTCATCCGTTGTGGCTGTCCAGTACCCGCGCCCCGGTATCTGGACTATGGGCTTTGTCACAGGCGATGGCATAAAGGGCGTCAAAGACCGGGTCGGCAAGACAATGCTTAACGTCTTCCTGCCCTGCTCCCCGGCACCTATGTCAGGTTTTGCTATAATAGTCGCCCGGGACGAGGTAATTCACCTCGACCTTACAGTTGACGAGGCTATGCGGTTCATCATCTCGGCCGGTGTACTGGTTCCCGAGCAGCAGCTCACAGAAGAAGGCAAGACCCGCGTGCTCCAGGAGTCCGGCCGCTTCCCGGCACCTGAGGAAGGCGGCGAAGAAGAATAGCCCGCCCTCTTGCGATTGCCGCAGCAAAAGTATTTTTTATTTGCATATTACTCAAAAGGTTGTATTATTTTAGATGGCCGTTCGGCCGCAGAAACGGGCGCATTCTGCAGCTTTCAGCCCCGCCTGAGAGCCATAGTTGCGCCGGAAGTGCCGGGCTACAGGTGCCTTGTGACGCAACTTGTTCGCCCGGCGCACATTAGGAGATTTGTTGGTTGGACCCCATATACCTTTGGGTTCTGGGCGCTGTCGGGATAATCCTCTCTGTGATCTTCTCTATAGCTATAGGCGCTCTCCAGTCATACTCGAAAATGGAGTTGGAGTCGCGCATACGCTCACAAAAACGCAAGAAGCGCATGCTTGGCCTGATGGAACGCTCAGACGAAACTCTCCTCTCTGTCAAAATGCTTAACGTTCTCAGCAATGTCGTAGTCGTTATCGCACTCACTCTCCTCTCGGCAAAGTGGCTGGAGCAAGGCGGCAGGGAACCCGGCGGCTGGGAACACATTCTCGGCGCTCTGGTTGCGAGCCTTGTCTTTGTCCTTATTGTCGGAGAAATAATTCCCAGCGCCCTTGCCAGGCGCAAGGCCGAGGGGGTGCTCAAGCACCTGTTTCCTCTCTTTGACGCCTGCGCAGGGACGGTGCGGCCCTTCACAAGAGTGCTCAACTTCATCCTCAAAGTCGCCATGCGAATCGCCGGCATCCGGGAAGAAGAAAACGGCGAAGAGGAAATTGAAAAGGATATCCTTGAGGCTGTCTCGGAGGGTGAACGCGAGGGCTATATCAAGGAAGAAGACCGTTCCATGATAGCCTCCATACTCGAGTTCAGAGACCAGGAAGTCTCAAGTGTTATGACCCCGCGAACGGAAATGGTCTCAATCCCGGATACCACCACGCTCGAAGAAGCCATCGCTGTTGCAAAAGAAAAGGGCCCCTCCCGCATACCTGTCCACAAGGGCAACCGCGACGCCATTATCGGCGTGGCATACGTTAAGGACATCCTCTTTGAGATAGCCGGAAGCGAAAGCAAGAACAAAAGCATAACCACGATTATGCGAAAACCCTTTTTCGTCCCCGAAACCAAGCGCATCTCCAGCCTGCTCAATGAGTTCCAGCAGGGCAAACACCACATGGCCATAGTTCTTGATGAGTACGGCGGTACTGCCGGGCTTGTTACTGTCGAGGATATTGTTGAAGAAATCGTAGGCGAAATAGTGGACGAATACGATGTTGAAGAAGATTTCTACCTCAAGAAGATTGACAAAAGCTCTCTTGTCGCTCAGGGCGGTGTACACCTTGACGATGTAAACGACCAGCTCGGCATAGAACTGCCCGAAGACCAGGGATTTGAGACTGTAGCCGGGTTCCTCTCGCATTCAATGGGGCGCATCCCTGCCAAGGGCGAAGAATACATTTTCAACGGAGTCTCCTTCTCCATCCTCGAAGCTAACGAGCGCCGCATCAAAAAAGTCAAAATCGTAGCCTCCGAAGCGGAAACGCAAAAAGAGTAGCATCCCGTCCTTACCCTTCGCAGCGCAAACATCTGCACAGCCTCAACGTAGAGAATTATGAAAGGAGGGCAATATGTTCAAGATAATCTCAATGGTAGTTGCGCTGGGCGCGGTAGCAGTCGCGGGATACGCCGTTTACAGCGGGCAGGCCGGGGGCGACCGGCTCGCCCATCTCGAGCAGCAGACTTCCCTGCTTGAGGCAAGGATAGGCGGGATAATCAAAAATATCAAGGCGAACGATGCAGCGCGGCGCGGGCCCGCAGAAGCTCAGGTCCCCGGCGAGGTGTACGGCAGGCTTGCCGCGCTGGAGAGGAAGCTCGCCGCCCTTGGAGCACCTCCAGGTGCGCACAGCCCGGACAGATTGGCGGCGGACAGCGCAAGCGAGGCTATCAGGCGTATTGTGCGCGAGGAGCAGGCCGCCGCTGTAAGAAAAAAGGAACAGGAAAGCAAGGAGCAGAGGCAGAAGTTCCAGGAAAAATGGAAAAAACTTGCAGAAAAGTCCAAGGAGAAGCAGGAAAAACAGCTCCAGGACTGGGTGAAAAAGTTCTCCGACGAGGCAGGCTTAACCATTGCGCAGGAAGAAGGCATACTTCGCACCTATGAGTGGGCCAAGGCGGAGCGAGACCGCCTTATGAAAGATAAGATGAAGGAAGACGGGGCGTTTATGCTCGGCCCTGAGGACTTCAAAAAAGTAGGCGAAGAGCGCGACCGCAAAATAAAAGATTTGCTCTCGGAACAGCAGTTTAAGGAGCTAAAAAAATACCGCAGCAAAAATCCGCGCCCGGAGCAGGCTTTCGCAATCGGCGCAGGAGACGACGACGGTGAAGGAACAGGCCTTATCATCCAGGGCATGTCAATCGGCAAAAAAGAAGAACCCAAGCCTGAAGAGAAAGACGAGAACAAATAGAAAATCCGGGTTCGCCCGGGGACAGGCTCGAACAACTGCCATGCTGAAGAAATAAAGTGCGCCGCAACGTTAATGCTGCGGCGCACTTGTGCTTCTCAGGCTCCCCGGACTACGATTCCAGCGGCCCGACTACCTTCTCAACCGCCTCCAGTACCTCCCACCTGCGCATTACATCGGCGAGATTGTTTATGTCATTGTAAATCGGCCGGTCATCGTCAAGATGCTCGACGTACTTGCGAATCACCTCGTGAGCAGCCTGCGTCCCTTTGCCAGGCTTGAGCTCGCGGAAATCAAGCGCCTGCGCGCCAGCCATAAACTCGATTGCAAGAATGGCATAGGCGTGGTCCAGCATTTGGCGCGTCTTTATCGCAGTGGTCATGCCCATGGAAACAAAATCCTCCTGGTCGGCCGCGGCCGGTATCGAGCCGTTGGCCGCCGGATGGCTCAGGACCCGCTGCTCGGCGACAAGCATGCACGCCGTGTACTGCGAAAGCATCAAACCCGACATCATGCCCGCGCCCTTGGTCAGGAATGCAGGCAGCCCCGCGTTGAGCGCAGGGTTCATCAGCCGGTTCAGACGCCGCTCGCTAAGCACGCAGACTGTCGAAACCCCAAGCCCCATAAGCTCAAGCGGGAATGCCAGCGGCGTTCCCTGGAAGTTCGCGCCGGTCAGGACTGTATCATCGTCCGGAATAAAGACAGGGTTGTCGCCTACCCCGTTAAGCTCGACATGGAACTGCTCCTTCGCATACTTGAGCGCATCGCGCGCAGAACCGACCACCTGCGGCGTCGAGCGCATGCTGTATGCATCCTGGACCTTCTTGCCCTTTTGCGCAAGCAGCGCGCTGCCCTCAACAACCCTCATTATGTTGCGCGCGCTCGATACCGCGCCCGGATACCCGCGCAGCTTGTGCAGCCGCTCATCGTAAGGCTTCATGTTCGCGTTGAGCGCCTCGAGCGTCATCGCAGCCGCTATGTCGTGCAGCTTGAACCACCGCTCCATCTCCCATAGCTGCAAACACCCCATGCCGAGTATGCAGTTTGACCCGTTTATCGCAGCCAGCCCGTCGCGCGCCTCGTAGATTATTGTGGGAATCTCCGCCCGCTTCATGCCTTCCGCAGCAGGCATGCGCTCGCCCTTGTAAAACACCTCGCCCTCGCCAATAAGCGGCAGCGCTATCTGCGACATCGGCGCGAGGTCGCCGCTCGCGCCCACAGAGCCGTGCTGGCACGCGACCGGCGTAACGCCCCTGTTGACCATCTCGGCCATGGTCTGCGTCACTATCGGCCGCTGGCCCGAGTTGCCGTGGCAGTGCACGTTTATCCGCGTACAGATTGCGGCACGCACGTCATTTTCCTTCATCGGCTCGCCGTACCCGGCCGCATGGCTGTATACCAGGAACCGCTGGTACTGCGCCGTCTGCTCCTCCGTCAGCACCACCTCGGAAAACTCCCCGATGCCGGTGTTGACACCGTACATAATCTCGTGCGCCTTGATTTTCTTGTCGAGCATCGCCCGGCACTTCTTCATGCGCGCAAGCGCCTCCGGGTGTATCTCCACCTGCTCGTTCCCGCGCGCCACCTTATGCACATCATCAATTGTAAGGTGGTACCCGTCCAGTACTACACTCATCTGTCCTCCAATCGTTCCCCTCCCGTAACCGCCCCACCGGCGGGCCTGCTGCAAGGGGCTTCAGTCAAGCATCGCGAAATTATCCAAACCCGCCCCACAATGTCAATACCCTTCTTTTTCTTCGCCGTGCCGGCAGCGCTCTTCCCGCAGATTTCTTCGGGATTCCTGCTAACATTCCGGGTTCTCATGCGTATAAATGAGTTGTGGTTGCCATTGCAGGCAACAGGCACGGGACGAATATTTAGCGGCGCTGCTTGCAGCGCGTGTAATTCAAATGTCAACGGTGGAGAAGCTCAAATGACAAATAGTAAAGAGGTTCCTCTCCGTGTTCTCTGTGCCTCTGTGGTGAAATTCGCCCCAAGTCGGTGTAAGGTAAGATGTTACACACACCCACGCTTCGCGTTTCGACGCAACCTGCTTACGTAGCAGGAGGTTGCGTCCATCCCGAATCCACGCTGAACCGCGCAAATGTAGCAGAGACCCCCGCGAAATCTGTAAATAGATGTCGTAAGTCCTTGGTATGTAAGGAACTCTATTTACAGACGGCTTTCACAGTTGGTTGGTGCAGTTGGGTGGGGTTGGGCTGGTATCTGACGCAACTCCAGGGCAGGCAGGAGGTTGAGTGGAATCCCACACAAAGCAGCCCCAGACCCCTGCCTGAATCTGTAAACAGGACCCCCGTTTTGGGGCAGGTGGCTTTCGTAAGTATACTTGTGGACAGGGGTTGGGTGTTTGACATGCCACACAAGCTATTTACAGATGTGTTTACAGACGGAAATACCGGGCTGTTCTTGCGCAAGTGGATGTTGAGACCAATGAAAA
>CAYWBA010000046.1:9128-13197 GCA_964455955.1 uncultured Planctomycetota bacterium
TTTTTGCACGTATGTTGCGAGTGGAAGAAGCTCTCCTGGGCGAGTTCAGGCATATTATCGCCAGCCGCGGGGTAAGATGTCAGCCGACCCCTGCGGGCTTGACGCTCACGGGTACGCCAGTCTACTTATGTTCGTATGCCCCGATATCCATTGCGACGCCCTGCGGGCGCGCGAAGCCTTCCGCATCGAGGATTATCGGATTGCCAAACACGATACCGCCGAGGTCAATCGCCAGGAGCGAGCTATCAGTGAGGTGGAAGTCGCAGGCGCTCACATCTTTCAGATTCGGGTTGCCTTCCTGGCAGTTTGGAACCATCCACAGCGGGCAGTCAGCCATTGTCGGGTAGTAAATCGTACCGTTGTAGCCGACATTGCTGGCCGGCGCGTAGTAGAGATTATAGCCGGCGGTGCAGAAGGTGGAGAGGAGGCACCAGTCGGTGGGGCCGCCGGTGGAATATATGAGGTTGTTGAAAACCTGGGCGCTGCCGCCCCCGCTGGAAGAGATGCCTTTGGGGCCGTAGCAGGTGTTGGCGGCGAACTGGACGCCGAACTGGTTCCCGGCGTCAATGGCAATATCGTTATTGAAGATGATGCAGTTCCGCACCATGAGCATGAAGCCGCTTTCCAGCTTGACACCGGCCTTGCCGGCACCCGAGGCACCACAGATACGCAGCCGCTCAACGGTGACGCCCATAGCATCAATAGTAATGACATCGGTATCGGGGTCGGCCGCCTCTATTGTGGCGAGCTGGTTGTAGGCCGAGCGCAGGCTGATGCGGCTGCCCGTGGTACTGAACGTCAGGTTCTCGATGTATGTCCCGCTGTCAATTATCTCAATAACATACGGCACGAGCAGGGGGTCTGGCAGCGATGCGAGCGCATCGGTAATGGTGGTGAAATCTGCCGAGCCATCCTTGGCAACGGTGATATGAACAGTATCCAGCCCGTCAACCCTGATTGCCAGCAGTTGCGTAGCCGAGGCGGCGAGGGAGTCGGTAACCACGGCATTGAAGGATGGGCGGGCGCCGGTTGGAATTCCGGAGATTTCGCCCGTGAGGGGGTTGAGAATAAGCCCATCGGGAGGGCTGCTGGCGGCAACCCAGGTGTAGAGCGGCGCGCCGCCGTAAGCTTCAAGCGTCTGCGAGTAAGCCACATTCATCTGCGCGTATGGCAGTCTGAGGGTGGTGATAACCAGGCCGTCAACAACCTGGATGAGCTTGGTCTTGGTTTGGGCATCCTCGCCGCCCGGGCCGGAGACTTTCAGCTTTACAGTATAGAAGCCCAGGTCGTTGTAAATGAAGGTAGCGTCCTGCGCTGTCGAGTCTGTGACCCCGTCGTTGTCGAAGTCCCAGTCCCAGGTGGTTATCACACCTGTGGAAGCGTCGGAGAAGGAGACGGTGAGCGGGGAAGTCCCTATGGTGGGTGTGGCGGTGAAGTCTGCTTCCGGAGGCACATAGACGGTGATATAGTCAATCTTGACCATGTCGTCTGTCCCGCCGGGCCCGCCGACGCTAAGCTTCACAGTGTAGGGACCCGCGTCTGGGTAGATATGGGTTGCGTCCTGGGTGAAAGCGTCGGTAAAGCCGTCATTGTCAAAATCCCACGCCCAGAAGGTTACAAGGCCAGTCGAAGTGTCGGAAAAGGAGACTGTAAGCGGCGCACCGCCGAATGTTGGTGTTCCAGTGAAGTCCGCCTCTGGCGGGGTATAGACGGTGATGTAGTCAATTTTGACGCACTCATCAATGCCGCCGGGCCCTGTGACTTTAAGCTTCACGGCGTAGAGGCCCGAGGTCGAGTAAATGCAGGTTGCATCCTGGGTGAACGCGTCGAAAACGCTGTCATTGTCAAAGTCCCATTCCCAGGAAGTTACTATGCCGGTGGAGGCGTCGGAGAAGGCGACTGTAAGCGGGGGCTGCCCGTCTATCGGCGTTCCTGTGAAGTCCGCAATCGGCGCCGCTGCTATGGTGAAGGACCAGACATCGCCCTTGGTGGTGCCTGCGATATTGAGCGAATCCACGCGCCAGTAGTAGGTTATCGAGGGGTTCAGGCCGGCCGGGTCATAGCTGAGGCCTGTCGTGTTTGTCTTATGCTCCGGGTCTGTAGTCGTCGCATTATCAACATCCGCCTCGACGGTGCCAAGATAGACATCATAGGACTCCGCACCGGTAGCGGCGGCCCAGGAGAGCACCTGGTTTGTAGGTATATCAGTCGCAGTATCCGAGGGCACGGGAGAGGCGACCACCTCAGGCGGGATAACAGGCGCTGCTTCTGTTGTGAACTGCCAAACATCTCCCTTGGTCGTGCCGCCAGTATTCACCGAGTCAATCCGCCAGTAGTAGGTTATCGAGTAGTCCAGGCTAACCGGGTCGTAGCTGAGGCCGGTTGTATTCTCCATGAACTGGGTACTTGCGGTTGTCGCGGCATCAACAGCCGCCTGGTCTGTGCCCAAATAGACATCGTACGACTCCGCCCCGGCCCCCGCGGCCCAGGAAAGCACCTGGGTTATCGGAACGTCAGACGCGCTGTCCGAAGGCACTGGGGCAGTAGCCTTGTCCGGCAGGGCGGCGGTTTCAGTTGTAAGGTCCCAAACATCTCCTTTTGTAGTATCAACAGAGTTCACCGAGTCAATCCGCCAGTAGTAAGTTGTCGCGTAGTCCAGGCCGGCCGGGTCGTAGCTCAGGTTTGTCGTATTCTCCATGAACTCCGCACTTGCGGTCGTCGCGTTCTGGACAGACAACAGGGTAGCGCCGAGATAAACATCGTAAGACTCTGCACGAGCAGCAGCAGCCCAGGAGAGAATCTGGTCTATCGGCACATCAGCCGCCCCATCCGGGGGCGCGGGGGAGGCCACCTGGTCGGGCGGGGTGGCGGGCGCCGGCTCGGTCGTGAACGACCAGAGGAGCCCTGTTGTCGTGCCGTAGGCGTTTGCGGAGTCCACGCGCCAGTAGTAGGTGGCACCATAGCTGAGACTGCCCACGGGAGACGGGTCGAAGCTTGTTGCCGTGATGTTGCCCCTGAACTCCGAGCTCGCGGCCGTAGCGCTTTCGACTGCCGCCTGGACGGTTCCAAAGTATACATCGTAGCTGCCGGCCAGCGAGGCGGCGTCCCAGCTCAGGCTGGTCGTCACCGGAACATCTGCAATGCCGCCGGCAGGCTGCGGGTTCTGGGCCTGTCCCGGCCGCATGAAGAGAATCTTATCCTTCTTGTCTTCGCAGCCGCAAAGCAGCACAGCGCACGCCATTACAGCAAACAACGCCATAGCGCAAGGAGTCCTTCTAACCGACATACTACACCCCCTTTAGTCAAAACAGACTATTCAATACAATGTTATGCTCATTGTGCATGTTTTGCAAGACATTACAGGCCGCTCTGTAAGAATCACCCAGCCACTCGAAGTACAATATATCATATGGACGTTTTTCCATACCTACATCATAACGGGGGTGAGCAAAAAGGAACCGGCCGGATATGCGAAGCTTTCAAAGTTAGGAGAACAGGGGCCGCGCCGGGCGAACGCGGCCCGATATTTGAATCTGCGTGGATTTTATCTGTGTTCGAAAGCGCCGATATCCAGGTCGAGGTCAGCAACAGGCCGTGCAAAGCCTTCTGCATCGAGAACTATTCTGCTGCCCCCGAACCCGGTATTGTCGCCGTTGTCTATTGCTTTGAGCGAGAGGTCGGTGAGGCGGAAATCGCAGCCTGCGATATCGCTGAAGTTCGGGTCGCCGTCCTGGCAGTTAAGAGTCATCCAGCCCGGACAGTCGCCGAAGGTCTGATAGTAGGTAGACGCGCCGTATTCTTTGCCGACATTGCCTGCCGGAGCGTAGTAGAGGTTGTAGCTGATAGTGGTTATGCCGGTCGAGCAAATGCACCAGTCGGTGAGGCCGCCGTTGGAGTATATCAAGTTGTTCATGACAACAGCGCTTCCGCCGCCATTGGCTCGAATGCCTTTAGGGCCGTAGCACGTATTGCCTTGCATGGATACGCCGGGAGCGGCATCTGTATCAATTGCAATATCATTATTGAAGATAACGCAGTTCCTTACATCAAGGAACAGGGCCGTTCCGAG
>CAYWBA010000047.1:0-13080 GCA_964455955.1 uncultured Planctomycetota bacterium
ATCAGTTTGCCACTCTGCAAGCGGCGATAGATGCAGTCCAGACCAATGGTGGTGTGGTTCTAATTCCTCCGAACTGGTCCGAGAACATTATTACAGGACTAACGCTCTACGATAACGTAGCTATTGTCTGCCCTACTCGTGATGCCGTGATTACAGACATTACTGCAGGTGGGTTGAAGCCGATGGTAGAGGCGGGAGGAACCAGTGATGTGACCTTATATGGACTGACTTTTGTCGGTATCCATGTTTGGGGGAAAACCTACGGGATACGTGCTGCTACTGCTGCCTATAGGTGGCTTATCTCCAATTGTTACTTGCGATTCCTGTCCTATGGCATCGGTGGAGGCGGCGCTTTGGGTGCTAACTTCACAGATTCTTTAATAGAAAAATGCAGGTTTTATGGAAGTTGGCGGCCCATATGGACACCAGGCTTTCGGCGTGTAACAATACGAGACTGCTATGGTTGGAGTAACCATTGGAACTTTCTTACCTGTGGCAATGGAGATGAAAGCACGATAGTTGATGGGTGCTACGGTACTGGTCTGACGGATACCAATCACGCTACATTTGATATTTATACAAATTCATGTAATCCCCCTGTTTTGAGAGAATGCCGCTCGTACGGCGCATACAACAGTCATGGCTTTCGCGTTATGGCCGTTACGGCCAATCTTGGGGCGCCCACCCTAATAGGATGTCTTGCTCGCTACAACTACAGACATGGGTTTTACTTCAACGGGCCCAATGCTACCTATAAGGCAAGGGCCATCTGTATCGGATGCCATGCCCTTGATAACAGCCTTTACGACGTGAATGGTTACAGTGGCTTTTATGTAGACCAGTATTCGGAGAGGATTTCCTTAATTGGTTGCGAGTCTTATATGCCCGCACGAAATGAGCAGCAGTATGGCTTTGAGATAGTCGCTGGTGCAAGTAAGTGTGAAGTGCGAGGGGGGCGATGGGATCCCAATCAGACACTGCCTTGGCTGGACAGTGGAGACGACACAATTATTGATGCGAGGGATGACTGATGGAACAGATGGCCGGGAAAGTAGAGAGGAGAACAGTAGAGCTGTGAAAATCTCCTCACAACTATCTACTGCTCTACTTACTTGAAAATCGGAGATTTTCACAGGAGGTGCTGTAGTGGGCCGCAAAAATCTTAACAACGAGACAATCGGCTTTAAGGATGCACAAGCCGGCCCGGCCAATCTCGGCGAGCTTCAGCGAAACGGAGATGACCTCGAATTCAAGGACCCCGTCGGGGCAAAGAAGGTCGCTCTGGACCTCGCAGGGGTTGTCTGGACACCGGGCGATGTCACACTAACTGATGCCAATACCTGGTACACCCTTTATAACGACCTTCTCGGCGTGAAGATAGGTGATATCTTTGTCCTCATGGGTTCATACCAGCTAAACACCCTCCTCAATTCCGAGGCTCGTATAAGGTTCACCGTAGGGGGCCTCGAAGTTCCCTCCGAAGCAGGGTATATTGATGGCAATAAGGTTGCTCACAGTATGCAATGTACCACAATATACGTGCTCGGCTCGACCGAGTCGGACCTTTCTTTCACGTTACAGGCAAGGTGCAGCCAGGCCGGCAAACTGGCAACGGACATCCGCTTCGCCATAGCCCGAATCGGCAACGTGCAACTATAAAAGAGGTTGGCGGTTAAACGTTAAAAGTAAAAAAGGAAAGGTTCTTATCTCCGCGAATCTCTGCGTCTCTGCGGTAAAGAAAGGGGGTGCCTATGAAGCGAGATAGATTGCAGGTGAGAAGCTGGAACCGGGTTAACGTAATCGGCCTTGCGGTCCTGAGCCTGCTGGCCATCCTGCTCCTGTGCGGGTGCGAATACGCCTTTATCCACAAAGGGGACATACACGAGTTTCACCAGTGCCTGCGAACCTACAGGGCCGGTGTCCAACCCATCTCCGAGCCGGAGAAAGTCAACAGGCTCGGGGACAACCTTGAGAAAATACTGAACGCATGGAAAGGAGAATGCGATGAGTACAAGTCTCGATGAAGCGCTCGCGCGAAGCGAAGAGCTTGTAAAAAAAGCAGAGAAACCCGGATTCATGACAAGCGAGTTCTGGCTTGCCGCCTCGACTACCGCTATCGGCCTGCTTGTCAAGCTGAGCGTAATCGGCAGTGAGACAAGCCCGGTCGCGCAGGCGGTTTCTTCAGTCATGATAGTTGCAGGCCCGGTCGTCTATATCCTTGCCCGCAGCGGCATTAAAAAAGGCTTCGCCGAGGTACTCGCGTACCTCACAGCAGAACTGAACAAGCAGAACAAATAGCGTACACGCTGTGCCACCGGAAGTTGAAAGAGCCACCGCCATGGGATGGAGAAAGATACCTGGGGTAGAAGGCTGAGAAGTTGACGAGGAATCCGTGGGCGAGTGGAAGCTCATCTTCCGCTATACGGAGGACGGGTTCCCGGTTGAGGGCGAACCGCGCCGCTTGTAGAGGCTTGTAGAGAGAATTAACAACTTCTTTGATTCACATCTCGAAGAGCCTAACGAGCCGCGCATACAAAAAGACAACGGCAGGATAGCTATCAGCGTCAGACCTAAGCTCGCTGACTTCAAGCTGTTCTGCATCCCTATGGACGAGCTGGCTCTGCAGGTCATTAAGCTCCACTGGCAACGCGAACGATGGAAAGAGCTTGAAGAGCACAAAATCATGGAGAAGTGCCTTGATGAGTTTTACGAGCTCGGAGAACTCACGCTTGCGACCAGCGCGGAACTGGCCGAGTACAGGCAATTGCTCGAACTCAGCCATCCGGAGCTTATGAGCGGGGAGCAGGCCTGGATTGGCTTCGGGATCGCGTTCGCACATGTCTTCTTCACTCAGTTCGGGCTCAACACAAAAGTTCCCCTCTCAGAGGATGAAATCAAATCTGTGCAGGCCGGGCTGGGGGTGGAGCCGACCGGCCGCTGGGGGCTTGTAACTGTGCGGGCTGCAAAAGAACTCCAAAAGCAACTGCAAGATAAGGGCCTCTACACCGGCCCCGTTGACGGCCTCTGGGGCAGCAAACTCGCCGCCGCGTGGAGAAACGACAGAAGGCAACAAGGCCTCGGCGATGCAACTACTGAGAAGTTAGCTGGCAAGCGTGCCGAGGACGTTGAGCAAAGCAGAGCGGTAGAAAGGCTGCGTAAGCTGGGAATACCGGAGTTCCCGTTCGACAGCACGTCCGAACAACAAAAAGGATGGGCTCAAACTGCGCAGACGGCGTTGCAAAACAGACTCAAGGAACTGACCGAAACGTTCAGAAAACTGCATGGCAGATACCCCCTGCAAGGGGAGGAAACGCCGCTTGCGTGTGAAATACGCGCGCTCAACAAGCTCGACACGTTGATTCGCATAGGGCTGCGAAACAGGGAGGCGCAAAGGCAGCGGCAGGCAAAGCAGCAGCTTGAGGATTTCTGGAAAGACTTCTTCGCCAAAGGCGGCCAGTGGAGTAAAATGAGGGATAAGTTCCAGCTTGAGTGTATAGAACTGTGGGTCGCTGCCGCCTGTTTCGCATATGACGCGGCCGCGGTCGCGAGCTGGGTCAAGAAGAAGGTTATTAAGTCGGCTACACAAAGGGCGCTTGAAAAATCTATCGCCCGCCAAGCGGCCAAGAAGACTCTCAAGCGCGAAGCCTGGAGGTCGGTAAGAGCGTCCCGCTCATTGAGAGCTATTAAGCATGGTCGCAAGCATTTGAATGATTTTCTCAAGATTGATCCTGACATGACGAGCGATGATGTAGCCAAGATATTGGAATATGTAAGGAAGACAGGTGTTAAAAGTTTGACTCACCACGGGCGGAAGGCGTTCGAGGCACAGGTTAATATAGGTGGTAAAAAGGTAATGGTTCGTGTTGTTGAATCATCTGCGGGCAACATTGTAACAGGATATCCAAAGGGGATACGATGAGGAGAGAAAAGGATAAAATTACTCTTGATGATAACGACTTGAAGGAAATCTTTGGCCTTTACTCCAGTGTAACTCAATACGAGAAAACGCAGATTTATACACAGGACAGTGGACATTATTTTTTGGACGAAGATCTCTCTGAGGAGTACCCATTAACCGGTGACAAGCGGGAGTACGCATTAGACGCATGGCGGGCGGTGATGTTTTTCCTCTATTCCAAAGGCTTTGCCCTTATCAAAGACGGAAAAGAACTCGACCTGTCCTGGGCCGAAGACGAGTTTATCAAGTAGCTGCTGCTCTTAAGAAATACCCCGACCGGCCGCTGGGGGCTTGTAACTGTGCGGGCTGCAAAAGAACTCCAAAAGCAACTCCAGGACAAAGGACTCTACAAGGAGGGTTCTGTTAACGGCCTCTGGAACAGCAAGTGGGAGGCAACCTGGAAGCAGCAGAAAGAAGCAGAGGGCAGAGGCGGTATCTTTATCGCCGAGCTGGGCATTGCGATTGACCCGGACAGGGCGATTCTCTCCGAGGCGAAGCTGAAAGCGCTGCGGCAGTGGGCAAAGGTGCTGCTCGGGTACCAGGAGTACAACACGCACTGCGAATTTTATCAGAGCACTCACATGGTCAGAATCGGCAGAACAGACAGTGCCGACAGCCCCGGGCTGTTGTCTAATCTCTGAGCTTTCCGAAAATCATGCGGCCGGCAGTGGACTGGTGCGTGCTCGTTACTGTCGCAATGACGTCCTCGCCTACACGGGCTTTGCCATCGTCAATCACCACCATCGTCCCATCATCAAGGTACCCGACGCCCTGGCCGGGGTTCTCGCCGAGGCGGACAAGCTTGACCTTGAACTCCTCGCCCACCAGAAGCACAGGCCGGACTGCCTCGGCAAGCGCGTGAAGGTTTATGGCCCTCACGTTGCGCAGTTTTGCCATCTTATCGAGGTTGGAGTCTGTTGTCATGAGCCTTGCACCGAGCTCTGAGGCGAGCGAGACAAGCTTGGCATCTACCTGGTCATCTTCCCTCACCGCCTCGTCAACTATCTTTATGTCCACCCCCTGGGTCGCCTGAAGCTGGTTAAGCAAGTCGAGGCCGCGCTTGCCGCGGCTGCGCTTCAGCCGGTCGCGGGAATCGCTCAGAGCGTGAAGTTCCCCGAGCACAAACTTCGGCACCAGGAGTTCGGAGTCCACAATGTTTGTCGTTACAACATCGGGGAGGCGGCCGTCAATTATCACGCTTGTATCAAGAATAATCGGGCTTCTGCCCGCGACTTGTTTCTTGAACTCAACGTAGGGCACAATGAAGCGGAAGTCATTTCGCGTGCGAAGGAGGAAAGTGACTCCGAGATAGCAGAACATCACCGTGAGTATCAGATGAACCGGGGTCTTAAGAACCTCCGGGTCACTGACCATAAGAAGGACCACCCCCTGGAAGAGATAGGCCATGATAAGCCCTATCAGAAGGCCGAATACTATCGCGCTTACCGTCCCTATGTCGCTCCTGGCGAAAAAGACCTCGACCAAGATAAGGACACCCGCAATCAGGCCTGCAACCAGCATGTACCAGACGCTGTTAGCGGTAAACACGGTTCCCTGCGGCGCGTCATGGCTTGACAGAAACAGCCCGACCCCAACGGCGAAAAGAAGAAAAACAATTCGTATTGCTACAAGCTTGGTCCTGTCACCCACAGTAGTCAGCCTGTCCAGCCTGCCCTGCGGCGCCTCCGAGGTAATCTCTTCCACTGCGAACCCCCCTTATCAAGAATAATCAAATACGCATAGTGCCCGCCAATCATGTATCTCAGACCCGCTCAAACGGATTGAAAAGCTTCATGTGCTCCTGCTGGGCGAATCTGTCGGTCATGCCAGCAATATAATCGCAAACTCCCCTTTCGAGCCCAACCTCATCAACCCAGGCCTTATGCTCGGGCGGAAGCTGGTTGGGGTTACTCACATATGCACAGAACAGGTCCTCGATAAACTTTTTCGCCTTCGTGGTCATGCGAACTACGCGGTAATGGTTGTAGACCCTTTCATCGAGAAATTCCTGGAGCTGCTGCTTCCTGCTCTCCAGCTCCTCTGAGAAGTGAATCAGCGTACGGCCCCCGCGGCGTACAGCCCCAAGGCTGTCAACCTTCGACGTTTCCAGCGTATCCTGGCTGGTCGCAATAACGTCCACCACCTCGCGGTTTATCAGCTTTCTCGTCGTCTGCGTGCGAAGGTGCAAGGGGCCCAGCGGCCCGCAGGCCTCTTCGGCCCGGGCCCTGGCCTCACGCCACAGCCCGACCTCATCCAGGTCCTCAAGACTAATCAAGCCTGCTTTAAGCGCATCGTCGAGGTCATGGTTGTCGTAAGCGATAGAGTCCGCAGCATCCACCACCTGCGCCTCGAGCAAAGGGTTAAGGTGAGGGTCAAACTCTGCAGGAGCGGGCCTGTCGTACCGGGTCGAGTGCTTGAGGATAGATTCGCGAACCTCGTAGGTAAGATTAAGCCCCCGAAAGCCGGGATACCGCCTCTCCAGCATGTCAACCACGCGCAGGCCGTGACGGTTGTGCTCAAAGCCGCCGTGGTCTTTCATAAGCCCGTGCAGCGCCTCCTCGCCCGAGTGGCCGAAGCAGGTGTGGCCTATGTCGTGCGCAAGAGCGAGCGTCTCGACAAGGTCCACGTTCAGGCGCAGGCAACGCGCTATCGAACGGGCTATCTGCAGGACTTCCAGCGTGTGGGTCAGACGCGTCCTGTAGTAGTCTCCCTCGTGGTTGACAAAGACCTGTGTCTTGTACTCCATGCGCCTGAAAGCGGTCGAGTGGATAACACGGTCATGGTCGCGCTGGTAGCAGGTTCTATAAGGACCTTCGGGTTCTTCGTGCAGCCGGCCGCGGCTCTGAACGCTGTGGGCCGCATAGGGCGCAAGCTCTCTTTTTTCCCTCTCCTGGAAATCTTTCGTGGTAAGGATGCCTTTTGACACCGTGTTATCCTACCTCAGAAACGTAAGCGGATTGACCGCTGTTGCCTTTTCATAAATCCTGAAATGGAGCCGCCCCTTGCCGGTTCCCGGCTCCGAACCGCTTACCGCTATTATCTCTCCTTTTGCAACAGCATCGCCAAGGCGCACGCTGGTGTCGGAAAGATAGCCGTAGAACGTGCGGTACGAAGGCCCGTGCTTGAGCACAACAACAGTCCCAAAGCCGGGAAACTCGCGCGCGACAAAGACAACCTCGCCGGTCCGCGAGGCGACGACCTTCGTGCCGGGCGCGGCGGCAAAGTCCACCCCCTCGGTTTTCTGGTCGCCTCTCCCTTTCCCGAACCCGCGCGCCACCCTGCCTACGCACGGATAGCCGAAAGTCTCGCCCGAGACAAATTTCCTGCCTTTCCTCGGCGGCCGGTAGCGTGAAACTTCAACCTGCTCTATTGCACCGGGTATCAGCAGCTTCTGCCCGACCTTAATCTCCGCGCCTCCGAGGTTGTTGGCACGAATAATTTCTTCCTGGCCCACGCCATAGGCCTTGGCTATGCGCCAGAGAGTCTCGCCTTCCCCGACAACGTGGTAAACACCCTTCTCCTGAGCCTGAACCGGGCTGACAACCTTCTCCGGGGAAACGGCAACAGGTTCGGGTGAGGGCGGGGCGCTCCCGGATGGCGTTTCCTTACCGCCTACTGGCGTAAGGCACCCGCAAAGGAGAAACAGGGGGATTAGAACTGCCAATGCTCTTAAAACTCTGGCCGCACTCTCTGCCGGAAACAAAAAGAGCGGGCAAAGGGGCTCGAACCCTCGACCTACAGCTTGGGAAGCTGTCGCTCTACCAACTGAGCTATGCCCGCCTGACTCTTCCAAATATAGCCCTCGCCTCTCTGTTGTCAAGGTTTTTCAATTCGCTGCGACCCGAAAAAGGGCTGCAGCGCCTCAGGGATTTCCACGGAGCCGTCTTCGCGCTGGCAGGTTTCCAGAAGGCACGCAATCAGCCGGGCAAAGGCCACCCCCGAGCCGTTGAGGGTGTGGCAGAACCTGACCTTGCGATTCTCATCCCGGTAGCGGATGTTGAGCCTGCGCGCCTGGAACGACTCGAAGTTGCTTACCGAGCTTACCTCAAGCCACTTTTTTACCCCCGGCGACCAGATTTCAATGTCATACGTCCTGCTCGAGGCGAAAGACATCTCCCCTGTCGAAAGCAACTGCACCCTGTAACGGATGCCCAGGGCCTGGATTATGCCTTCCGCATCTGCAAGCAGCTTCTCATGCTCCTCGTAAGACTGCTCCCGGGTGGTGAACTTGACTAACTCCACCTTGTCGAACTGATGGACCCGCAGCAAGCCCCGCGTCTCGCGTCCGTAGGCGCCGGCCTCGCGCCTGAAACAGGGGGTGTAAGCGCAATAGTTAAGCGGGAGGTCGGCGAACGAGAGCATCTCTCCCCTGTGAAGGGCGGTAAGCGGGACTTCGGCTGTAGGCACGAGGAACAGGTCATCTTTTTCGAAGCGGTACATGTCCTCCTCGAACTTGGGGAGCTGGCCTGTGCCTGTCATAATTTCTCTGTTAGCCAGAATAGGCGGCCAGACCTCGGTGTAGCCGTTGGCAGAATGCCTCTCAAGCATGAAGGCCATGAGCGTGCGCACAAGCTTTGCGCCTGCGCCTTTGAAGAGCGCGAAGTTGGAACTGGCAAGCGAAGCCCCGAGCTTCATGTCGAGTATGCCGAGTTCCTGCCCGATGTCCCAGTGCGGCTTCGGCGTAAAAGTAAAGCAGAACTCCTCGCCCCACTCGCGGACCACCTTGTTCTGCCCGGCATCGCCGAGGGGCACGTCATCCTGCGCGACATTGGGAATCTCAAGCATTATGGCACGTATCTGTACTTCTACCTCACCTCGCCTGCGGTCAAGCTCTTTAGTTTTATCCCCAAGAGCGCGAAGCTGGGCCACCATGTCCGAGGCATCTTCGCCTTTTTTCTTGAGCGCCGCAAGCCCTTCATTTGCCTGTTTGTGCTGGTGGCGAAGCTGTTCCGACTCGGCAATGAGGCTGCGCCGCTTCTTGTCAAGCTCAAGGAGTTTGTCCATATCTATCTGGACACCTTTGGCCTGTGCCGCAGCCTTAACTTTCTCGGGGTTCTCCCGTATGTATGCAATATCAATCAATGAAAGCTCCCGTACCTGTCCGTGCATTATGCAAGAGCATTTTAATCGCCGGGGGCGCCTCTATTCAAGAGGTTTGTTTATTTTCGCGTTAGCGGAAGCGAAGATTCGCATCCAGTTACCCTTATTTTTTTCGCTCCAGCGAAAAAAATAGAGCAGTAGAACAGGGGAACAGCAGAACAGAAGAGTAAATCCCGGCTCGTGCCACGTGTACCTGTACGGCCTTTTTGCTACGGTCTACTCTCTACTATCAACTTTCTGCTCCCAGATTCCGGTCGCTGAAAAACTGTTGCCCTTATTTAAATCATGCTGTTTAAATTGTTATTTGAAAGGGAATTCTCGCTTGTAGCAGTCCATACATTATGGTAGTATTCTGCTGAGAGGGTTTACGATGTTCGCAGGTCGGGTTCATCTGGGAAATCTCGGCCAAACAGTAGTTCGGCACAGAAAAGGAGATTGGTTGTGGGATGGTTCAGTGGTCTTTTCAAAGGGCCCTCTCTGAAAGAACTTGGTGAGGCTGGCGACCTCGCGGGATTGTGGAAAGCGTTAACAAAAAAAGGAATCACCATGGCAGCCACCATATATGAGAGGTTGAAAGAGGAATTAGGAACCTCGTTGAGTCAAGAGCAATTCGACAATCTGGTAAATCTTCTTTGGGATTGGGCAGTGCATATTGCCATGCAACCAGGTCATTCAGAAGTTCTCTTCTTCGCTAAGGACCTCTGCGATAATAAACAGTTTTACGCAGGAACAGGACCTCTCACACCTGCGGCATACCTGGCGCAGTGTGGCACGGGTGACTATGGGGAAAAGCGCGAACGCAAGAGTTCGTTGTGTTCAATCTACGATGAAGCGTTCTGCCCGGTGTGCGAGCAGTTGCTGACGGAAAAGAGACCAGGACAACTTATGTCCGGCGAGGAGTTGGGAATGTACCGTGTCTGCGGCAAGTGCGGAAGGCATTACCACCGTGAATGCGCGGCAGGCCGAGGCTCTTGTTCTGTATGCAGTTCTACCGACTGGAAGTGGAGCCTTCGGTCGCCAAAGGGAAGTACATAGAAAGAACACGATACGTACGCATACGCAGTAGATACCCAAAAGAAATAAAGGGGACGCTCACGCTCTGTTGAAAACATTAAAAAGTAATCGGGGGACCAGTATATCTATTTCTCGGTTGCCCTGTGCTTTTTCTTTAGACTGTGGGCCGGGGCGAGGACCAGGGGCGCCCGCTGGTTTCCCGGCCCACCGCCCGGGGCACGCGTGTCCGGCCACGAAAGCTGATGGTGTTAAAATCCAATTATATCCCTGATATAATCCAATAGAGAGAATTTGATGTCCTAACTGGTTGGGTGCAAAAGATTTGGGCGTTTCGCCAATACGGGTTCTTAATCCAATTCCGTCCTGTCCAATGGGACATCCCTGCGACACTTGTCGCCCCGTTCAAAGCGAGAATGCTTTCCCCGGACCGCGCTGGTACGTGGTTCCGGGCAGGTCTGTTACCTGCCTTTTAGCAGTCGCATGGCGATGACCAGTCTCTGGATTTCGGAAGTGCCTTCGTAGATTTCCGTAATACGCGCGTCGCGCAGGTGCCGCTCCAGCCCGTAGTCCCTTATGTAGCCGTATCCCCCGTGTATCTGGAGCGCCTTGTTGCAGACAAAGTTAGAGAGTTCGGAGGTCTTGAGCTTCGTCATGGCAGCCTCAAGAGAGTATGGGCGGCCCTGGTCTTTCAGCCAGGCTGTCCGATATGCAAGCCAGCGCGCAGCCTCCATCTCCGTGGCCATATCGGCAAGCATCCACTGGATAGCCTGAAATTTCGAGATGGGCTTTCCGAACTGCACGCGTTCTTTTGAAAATTGGAGAGCTTTCTCGAAAGCTGCGCGGCAGATGCCAAGCGCCTGCGCGGCTATAGAGATACGGCCGCCATCAAGTGTTTTCATTGAGATAATGAAGCCGTGGCCTTCCTTGCCCAGGAGATTCTCTTTGGGGACTTTCATGTTTTCAAAATTCAGCTCGCAGGTGCTTGAGGCGCGAATCCCCATCTTCTCCTCGTGCTTGCCCACCGCAAAACCCGGGGTATCGGTCTCCACGATAAGGGCGCTCAAGCCCCTTTGCCCGCGGGATTTGTCTGTGCTTACTATCAGCAGGCAGATATCGGCCTCCGCGGCGTTGGTGATGAACTGCTTGGCGCCGTTCACCACGTAGTGGTCGCCTTCGAGCCTGGCGCTGGTGGTTACCGCGCCCGCGTCGGAGCCGGCGCCCGGCTCGGTAAGGCCCAGGCAGCCGAGCTTCTCGCCCTTGGCCATGGGGATGACATACTTCTGCCTCTGCTCCTCTGTCCCAAACTCGTAGATTGGAACCGCGACAAGCGACTGGTGCGCAGCTATAATCACGGCGGTGCCGGGGCATCCACGGGAGAGCTCCTCGCCTGCAATCAGATACGAAATCGTGTCCATTCCCGCGCCGCCGTATTCTTCCGGGATGGTGATGCCCATAAGCCCCAGCTCGGCAGCCTTCTTGATAATTTCTTCTGGGAACCGCCCGGTTTTGTCAAGTTCATCTGCCACAGGTATGATTTCATTCTCGGCGAATTCGCGGCACATCTCCTGAACCATCTTATGCTCTTCGGTAAGGTCGAAATCCATTTTCCGTCTCCATGAAAGAGTTAAAAGTTGAAAGTGATAAATTCAAAGTTGCAGTCCAAAATTTCAAATTGTCGGCTGGACAGGCTTCAGTCTTGAATTTTACATTGCATCTTACAAAAGCAGCGAGATGTACTTTGCTTTTTGAATTTTGAATTTGCTTCAAGCGACAGTTAGCCCGGAAGGGCTTGCCTACTCAGGCTCCTCCTCATCCTCCACGCTGCTTTGGCCAACGTTACCTGTCCTCATCGCCAGTTGTTCCATCCTGTCGGCGGCACTCAGGAGCGCAATCATGTCATCCTGTGAGTAGCGTCTCGGCGCGATATGCTCGAAGATACTCGCAAACGCCTTGTCGAAGTCAACAAGAACACCGGAGTGCAAGTCTTCTATCTTGAACCTGCTTACATCTGAATACCGCTCGGCAAATGCCCGGAGCGCGCCGGCCAGCGTAAGCAGTTTTTTTGACACATCCCTCTCTGGTCTGGAATGGCCCAGGTTGGTTTCGAAGCTGGCTACCATCCGTCTCAATTCCTTGACCTGTCCAGACAATTTGGCTTCTTCCTTCCCGCCAAGAACTTTCTTCAGCCTTGCGCTGATTCTGCCCAAGACCTTTCCGCCAGTCTTCTTCTCCTCGACCACCGAATCTTCTTGCCCGGGGTCGTAAAAGTCCGTACCGGAAATAGCTGCCACCCACGCTTCCAGTGTCAACCACCACATATCCAGGCTCTGTTTTTCATGGTGCTCCTTGAATTCG
Source organism: uncultured Planctomycetota bacterium (assembly GCA_964455955.1). GTDB lineage: Bacteria > Planctomycetota > SKW154 > SKW154 > DAOVDS01 > CAYWBA01. The sequence goes on from CAYWBA010000047.1 coordinate 12,428, forward strand.
CCGTACTTCCACCACCGCTCTTTCAGCTCCTCCCCTGCGCACTCCTCCAGACTCTTGCCGTGAGGTTCCATCTCGTAAAACTCAGGCGGTTCCTTCTTAAACTCTTCCCTGTAATGGTGTGAAAGGTGGTCGTAAGCGGCCTCCCTCTGTTCTCGCGGCATGGCAACGGCGTTTCCCAGGCCGAGCAGTCCAGCCATTGCGAACGCAACGCCCGGCCAGTGTGTCCTGAGTGAACCGAGTCGCATCACGTGGTGCGGTAACTTGTACGCGGCCTTGACGCTCGGCGGGTTCTCGCCCTCGTGACCGGGGTAGTCCTTGCGCCAGTATGTATGAGCCGCTTTGTACATCGCCCAGCTATTAAGACCAAACACGGCATCGGCTTGCGCGGTATTCCACTTCCATGCTCTTTCCGTCACAGCGGGATACATTCTGTAAGGCACGATGGAAACCATCACCTGTTCAGTGGGGGGTTCGGCTTCCTCCTTTTCCTGTTCTCCTGCTTCTTCCTCTGTCTCTGTTTCCTCTGTTTCCTCTGCTTCCTCTACTTCCTCTACTTCCTCTACTTCCTCTGCTTCCTCTGCTTCCTCTGCTTCCTCTGCTTCCTCTGCTTCCTCTGCTTCCTCTGCTTCCTCTGCTTCCTCTGCTTCCTCTGC
>CAYWBA010000048.1:0-1253 GCA_964455955.1 uncultured Planctomycetota bacterium
TTGAATTGCCTGCTATTGTAAGTCCTTATGCCAAAAGCAGGTTACGACATCTACCTCCCGCACAAGCTATTTACAGACGTTTACAGACGGGTTTCACAGCCAGTTGGCACGCTTGGGTGGGCTTGCGGCGATACAGAACGCAACTCCAGGGCAGGCAAGAGGTTGGGTGGAACCCCACACAAAGCAGCCTCAGACCCCTGCCTGAATCTGTAAACAGGTGCGCCTGTTTTGAATTGCCTGCTACTGTAAGTCCTTATGCCAGAAGCAGGTTACGGCGCAGGCCCCCCACACAAGCTATTTACAGACGTTTACAGACGGTTTTCACGTCCGGTTTGCACGGTTGGGTGGGCTTGCGGCGGTACTTAATGCGACTCCAGAACGCGGGATTGGCTTTCAATCGGCAGGCGGCAAATTGTCTTGACAGGGCGCGGGCGGTGAAGGTAGAATTTGGTTTCCTAAGTTGTGGAAGAGAAGTGATGAACGAAGACAACGGCAACCTGGTATGGGAAATCGTAGCCACCTTCTTTATATCCAAGAAGCACTACGATGTGCAGTACAGGAATTACGAGCGCATGGTGAAGAGTTATGCCCGCAGGAAGTCGATATCGAGAGAGAAGCTTGCGCTCAACGTAGAGGAAATAGCCGGGTTGCTGGATTTCAAAGCGATAGAAGAGCTGCGAAACGTCTACCTGCGCAAAGTCAAAGACCTCTCGCACCGCATGTTCAGAGCCAAGGACTCAACAGACCTTTTTGACAAGTACGTCTCTGATATTTATCATGAGGTGTCAATACTCAAGGAAGAGCATTACACAGTAAAGACTTATGCCCCTCTGTACGAGGAAGAGGCGCAACTCGACCTGACGGAGCGCGACAAGATTCTGGACGAAGTGCATGCCTTTTTCCCGCGCAAGACCAGGCAGATACACAAGCTGTTCCAGAAGGCGCAGAAAAGGCTTGAAAAGATAATACCGGACTACGGGGACCAGCGGGTATTTGTCAGGTCTCTCTACCTGTTCGGTGAAGAGCTTCTCGAAGGTATCTACAAGGGTGGCCTGGAGGAGTTTTACAAGAAGCTCTATCCAGCCGGCGGCCTGCTTGCCGGGTATCTCAAAGTTGCGCAAAGCTTCCTGGATTCAGATTTTTACGAACATGCCCAGGAGGCTCTTAAAAAGACGCGTGCGGCTCTGAAGAGCTCCCAGGTGTCTGAGGAAAAGAAAAAGGAGATGCGTGAAGAGATAAGGCAGCTTGCTAAA
>CAYWBA010000048.1:1263-11469 GCA_964455955.1 uncultured Planctomycetota bacterium
TGCTAAACGTGCGGAAGCCGCGCTTGTTCATTAAAGGCGGTGTGATGTTGGACGAGGGAGGAAGATGAAGGTTGCCGCTTTATGCTGTTTGCTCCTGGTTCTGGCAGGTCTGGCCGTAGTTGGCCCTGCCGTCGCGCTGGCACAGGGTTCCACAAGCCAGGAAAGAATGCGCAGTGCGAGCACCGGGGCAATGGCCTACTGCTCAGTGTTGCTTTCAGTTTTTATTCTTGTCTTCGTACCGGGACTTCTGCTGATGTTTATTACGAAAATTGTTGGTATTGAAGAGGTCGGTTTCGTCCGCTGTATTTATCTCACCATGATATTTTTCGCCGCCGCCGCGCTCGTCTTCTACTCCGCGCCCGACCTGGAAAACGCAATTGGCAACCCGGGCAAATTTTTCCAGGTCACAGAACTGCTTATCAGGTTGGGAATTGTCTTTGTGGTTGCATTTTTGCTTATTAAGTTCCTGATGGCCGCAGCAATTTCCCGCTCTCTTATAGCAACCATACTTTACATTGTCGTATTCTACGGGGCGGCATACATTGCATACCAGCTATTAGCGGCGGCAGACGGAATACAAGTCCTCAAAAGCGGGCTGGAAGGCCAACCTTGAGGCCCCAGGTAACAAGAAAACGGGAACACGGTCAGCCCATGCCCCTGTTTCCTCCCGCAGGCACGGGTAGTGGGTCCGTTACTTGACCTCGAAATCCGCGTCTATCACCTCGCCTTCGTCCGACCCGCCCTGCTGCTGAGGTCCGGCCTGGCCCGCGGTCTGTGAGCCGCCCATGTGGGGGTCACCCGGCCCCGCAGCCTGTCCGGCCGCCTGGCGGTACATTTCCTCAGCCACCTTATGGAACTTCTGCCAGGTCTGTTCGAGGCTTTTCATTTCAGTCTCTATCTGGTCGTACGTGCCGTTCTTGGCAAGCTCACGCAGTTTGTCCACGTGCCCCTGCAACTCTGACTTGAGCGCGGCGTCCATCTTGTCGCCAAGCTCGTTTATCTGTTTTTCGGTCTGGTACGCGATAGAGTCGGCCTTGTTGCGGGAGTCAATTTCCTGCCGGCGCTTCTTGTCTTCCTCGCCATGCTCTTCCGCCTCCTTGCGCATTTTGTCAACCTCTTCCTTGCTCAAGCCGCTGGAGCTGACTATGCGGATGGACTGCTCCTTGCCTGTTCCGAGGTCCTTCGCGGAGACGTTAAGTATGCCGTTGGCATCAATGTCGAAGGCAACCTCAACCTGCGGCACCCCGCGCGGCGCAGGCGGTATGCCAGCAAGCTGGAACCGGCCAAGGGTTCGGTTGTATGCGGCCATCTCGCGTTCACCCTGCAGCACGTGAATCTCCACCGAGGGCTGGTTGTCGCTGGCTGTGGTGAAGACTTCTTTCTTGCGAGTCGGTATGGTGGTATTGCGCTCGATAAGCCTGGTCATCACACCGCCGAGGGTTTCTATTCCGAGCGAGAGGGGCGTAACGTCCAGAAGCAGAACGTCTTTGACTTCACCGGCAAGGACGCCGCCCTGTATTGCAGCCCCGACAGCAACGACCTCGTCCGGGTTGACGCTGCGATTGGGCTCCCTGCCGAACATTTCCTTGACCACTTCCTGGACCCTGGGCACCCTTGTCATACCGCCGACGAGAACCACTTCGTCAATGTCGGAGAAATTCAACTTCGCATCTTCAACCGCCTTCTGCACCGGCCCGCGGGTCCGGTCAATGAGGTGCTCAACCATCTGCTCAAACTTCGCCCTGGTGATTTTCATCTGCAGGTGCTTCGGCCCGGACTGGTCTGCCGTAACGAAGGGGAGATTTATCTCAGTCTGCGCGGATGTGGAGAGCTCGCATTTCGCCTTCTCGGCAGCTTCCTTGAGCCTTTGCAGAGCCATGGGGTCGTTCTTGAGGTCAATGCCCTGCTCTTTCTTGAACTCCGCAGCCATCCAGTCAATCAGCACCTGGTCGAAGTCGTCGCCTCCGAGGTGCGTGTCCCCGTTGGTGGCGAGGACCTCGACCACCTTGTCACCCACGTCGAGGATGGATATGTCGAACGTACCGCCTCCGAGGTCGAAGACCGCAATCTTCTGGTTGACCTTTTTATCAAGGCCGTAGGCAAGCGCGGCCGCCGTCGGCTCGTTAATGATTCTCTCAACCTGCAGGCCGGCAATAGAGCCTGCGTCCTTGGTCGCCTGGCGCTGTGAATCGTTGAAGTAAGCCGGCACGGTGATAACTGCCCGCTTGACCTCTGCACCCAGATACGACTCGGCCGTTTTCTTGAGGTCCTGCAGCACTATGGCGGAAACTTCGGGCGGCGTGTACTGCTTGTCGCGGGTCCCAACCTTAACAAGCTCCTGCGGCCCGCCGACTATCTTGTAGGGAACCAGCTTCTCTTCCGCATCCACCTCGTCGTGCCTCCGGCCCATGAAACGCTTGATGGAAAACACCGTGTTGTTCGGGTTGGTGATTGCCTGGCGCCTCGCTATCTGGCCGACCAGCCGCTGCCCATCCTCGGTGAACGCTACTACGGAGGGCGTGACGCGGTTGCCCTCGGCGTTGGTAATGACTGTGGCCTTGTCGCCCTCCATCACCGCGACGCATGAGTTTGTCGTCCCGAGGTCTATTCCAATTATCTTTTCTGAAACAGCCATTTCTCTCTCCTTAACTGAAGTTTCTCCATTGCTGTTATTATACCTTCACAATCTTCAGTAATCAACTCGCAAATGCTATGCCGCCTGAGGCATGTTATACCAGCCACGAACCACCGGAACAACTGAAATGTCCCAACACACTCCAGGCCAAGGAGTTATGTTTCTGCCGGGCCCCTAATATTTCTGCACGGGCAGGGTTTTTGTGTTTTCAGGCAGGCGACAATTCAAGAAGGCAGGTCATTTTGGCGCAATGGCCTTACGGAAAGCGCGCCATTATGGCGCCCGGACGCAGGAACTCCTTAACCGCCGGGACGCAGGCAAGAATTTACCGCGGAGACGCAGAGAAACACAGAGAAAATTTCACCACAGAGTCACAGAGCACACAGAGAAGAAAACAATATGGTTAAAAAAAGAAAAAAGCAAAAACGGGCAGAAAATTTAACAGAATTGTTATTCTATGCGGACGGCGGGGGATTCCCAGACGTAATGAGGTTAGAGAAAGGATTCTCGAAAAGCCCCGGCAGGGCAAAAAGTTTATCCTTCTCCTCCGTCCGGCCCCAACATCCGGGGCCGGACATTTTATAACAAGCTTGTTAGCCGAATCTGTTCAGTGAGCCTTTTCATAAGAATCAGGGACGTGAAGTTGCGCCGGGAAATGGCGGGCTCAAGGGGCTGTCTGGAAAAGTTCGGTCAAATGTAAAGAGAATATGAATTCTGCGCTGCCGTCAGCAAGATACTTCTTGAGAAACATAAGTACAATGCCAACTGCAAGTATAGAGACGGTGGTAACCAAAGATGACGGAAGGTCCGATAGCTGCTTAATATCACACGGTGCAAGAACCGAACGTCCTGTGTCTCTGCCTTTCCCGCGAATAATCCAGGGCAAGTAATAGCAAAGCGGGAAGGCGAGCATCCAAGGCACCTCCGCCAGAAAACAAGGCATAACACAGGATAGACATTCTGCGCCGATGCGGAATCTGAAGCTTAGCCACAGTTTCCTGTCCGATTTTATCAGAAGGAAAAGAAGGAGGAAGGAAGCAAGCACTGCGGGGAGGAAGACTACCTCTGATTCCAGTACTTGAAGATGAAAGAGGAATGTGAGATATGATGCGATAAAGACTATTCGGATGGAGCCTTCAGCGGTCCACCCGGGCAGAGGGAAGCGCTGTTCTTTCACAATAAGCTTCGCAGCGTAAGAGCACCAGAGCAAGGTGATGGTAATAGACAGCAGTAGAAATTCAGGGCCGCAAGAATCGCGGAATAGCTGGAGGCCCTTCCACCGCAGTTCCCAGACTAAGAAGAACAAAAGCGGCAAGCATGAAAGGAGCAAGAGACGAGCTATTTCCCTGCCTTTTGAGATGTTGGGATTGCCCCATGAGAAACCCCCAAGATATTTTCCTCTCCGGAAACCTTTGGCTGGTAATCTGAAAGGAATGAGGCAAGGAACCCTGGCCTTATATTCGCGAAATTTCTCGCCAAAGAGGGTTTCTAAATTCCTTTCTTCGCGGCGGATGGTCCGGAAATAGGCGAAGAACCAGAACGGAAAGTAAATGGCGGCAACGTCTATCCGGTATATTATTAAACATATTGCGGCATCAATTAAACCATTGGCGAGATAAAACGGGTGTCTGACAAGGCGGTACGGGCCCATGCTCGTGAGCTCGCGGTTCTGCCGCAGGTGTCCCTTCGACCAGAGGCGCAAGATCATTCCAAGGAACATTATAGCACATGCGATGAGGAACCAAACTGGCTCGACACTTGCAAACCCCAGCACATAAAGCACGAGCCCTGAAAAAACCAGCAGCGTGCGTAGTTTCTTCCGCCGTGTAGGTATGTAGCTTCGCAGGCTTTTGAACAAGTGTTGCATGGTCACTGTAGTCTCATTGCGTTACGCTGTTCTGAAAGTTCTTTTGGAAATCCGGGGGCAAAATATAATGGCGCTAAGATAAGGAATTAAAGGAAATAGCATCCTTTTGCCGATGTGTTTAGTTAACAAACTGTCACATGGAACAGAGGCTGTAGTTATGGATAATACCGGCAAGAAATCCATCTTTGTCAAGCGCATTTCTTTTTGTTCTTTTTTTGTCGGCCGGGATGTTGGAAAAACCGTATTGTGTCCCCACATTATGAAAGTTCTTTTAGGACGAACTGGTTGACTTTGTTCAGGGTTGCATCGTCAACAACGGTAAATTCGAGGCCGATGTCGTAGAACTGGTCTTCGATAATTTCCTCGACGCGGATAACGCGCGCGCCGGTGCTCATGTCTTCTGGCGAACCCGGGAGATGGAACTTGACCGCGACAGTGTCGCCGACCTCAAACTTTTTGTCTGTTGTTACAAGCAGGCCAAGAGCGCTTATATTGCGCGAGCAGGAGCGTTCGACTTCAGTTCGCTCCTTTGAGACAGGGTCAATGTAAGTGATGTCAACTGCAACTTCTCGTGCCAGTCGCTGGTATCTTCTTCGTTCCACCGGTCTGTCCCTCCGCAAAAACCACAAGAATATAGCAAGAGACCGGGCCTGAGTGCCAGAAAAAACCCGGGATAAGTGCCTGCCAATCGAGAAAGTAAATTTGCGCTTGACAAAGGCATGTGTGGAGGCTAATTTTGAGAGCGACGAGTCTGTAAGGCATTATCATTTCGTATTTCGAGCTGCCATGGCGTCAGAGAAGCAAAACATTCCTTTAACACTCACGCTGCTGGTTTCGGACATACTTGCATCCCTGTTGAGCTTCACGCTTGCGCTCTGGCTGCGGTTCGGGCTGCGGCTGGGGCCGAGTTTCGAGGAGGTGCCGCCTCTGAGACCGTATCTGCTGGCGCTGTTTGTGGCGGTCGCATCGCTGCTTGTGTTTTTCTGGATTTTTGACCTGCACAAGTATGTGAAGGAGCGCTCCGCCGGAACAGAGATTGCGCTTGTCCTCTGTCTTGTTACATCAGTTGCCATAATTCTTCTTGCAGCAGCTTTCTTTTACAGGGGGTTTTCGTACTCCCGCCTGTCGGTCCTCTACTTCTGGATACTGGAAATAGTATTTGTCAGCCTCGGACGCCTGATAACAAGAAGAATCTGGAGGCCGGGTGGAGGGCATAATCAGAGTTCGGGTGAACTTCCCGACTGCGAGGGGAATACCGGGCGGGACAGCGGTTTTGAGAAGCGCTCCTACGATACTCTGAAGCTCGCTGCTGACCTTCTTGGGGCAACGGCAGGCACTATAGTTTTGTCCCCTCTGTTTGTTATGGTGGGACTCATGACATGGCTTACCTCAAAGGGGCCGATTCTTCATTACCGGAAGGTTCTCGGCAGAAACTGCAGGCCGTTTTACTTACTCAAGTTCCGCAGCATGGTTCACAATGCTAATGAGATTCTCAACGGCAATCCGCAGCTTGAGACAGAGTTCAAGAAGGAGTTCAAGCTTGACGGGGACCCGCGCGTAACTCTCCTGGGCAGGATTTTGCGAAGGACAAGTATTGACGAGCTGCCACAGCTATTCAACGTTATTACGGGCAGCATGAGCCTTGTAGGGCCGCGGCCCGTGGTGCCGGAAGAGCTGCACAAGCACAGCAGGTGGCAGCGCAAACTGCTCGCAGTCAGGCCCGGAATCACCGGCATGTGGCAGGTTATGGGCAGAAACACTCTCAGTTACAGGCAGAGGATAAAGTACAACCTGTACTACATAAAGCACCGCTCTTTTCTTCTTGACGCAAAGATATCGGCCCGCACCCTTATTGCCGTGCTAAAGGGACCCGGCGTGCAGTAGGGCGGGCCAATCAGCGCCAGGCTGAGAGCACTTTTTTTAAGTACCTGTCTATTTTCTTTTTGAAAACGCTGCGGTCGAACTTGAGTGCATGCCTGCGCATGGCGGCGGGGTCAAACCTGTCTGAATTTTCTTCGAACGTCTTGAGTGCTTCACAAAGCGCATCTACAGTCTGTTCGTAAAACATAATCCCTGTCGGCGCGGGCGAAGACCCTGCAGAAGAATGCGCGTTCAGCGGCACCACAGTATCAAGCGCCCCGCCTCTGCCGTAGGCTATGACAGGCCTGCCGGAGGCCATTGCCTCGAGCGAGACGATGCCGAAGTCTTCCTTGCCGGGAAAGATGAGCGCCTTGCAATCCGAATAGCAGCGTGCAACGACCTCATCCGGCTGATAGCCGAGAAACTCCACGTTTCTGCCGGCCATTTTGCGCAGGTATTTTTCCTGGGGGCCTTTGCCAATTACGAGGAGCCTGAAACCAAGCCTGTTAGCCGCCTTTACAGCCAGGTCTATTCTCTTGTAAGGAACAAGCGCGGAGACCACGAGGTGGAAGTTGCCGCGAGGTTTGCCGGCGATTCGGAACCTGTCCGTTTCCACCGGCGGGTGGATTACTGCTGCATCCCTGCGGTAGTATTTCCTAATCCTTTTTGCGACATAGCTGGAGATAGCGACAAACTGGTCAACGCGGGCGCTTGAGGTTACATCCCATGCCCTCAAGTATGTGGCAAAAAACGGTGTGATTTTCCGTGAAAGAACTCCCGCCCTGTCTTTGCCGAAGTAGTCGTGGTAGAGGTCCCAGACATAGCGCATTGGCGAAAGGACGCAGGATATGTGGCAGGTTTCCGGCGGGGTTATGACTCCCTTGGCCACGCAGTGGCTTATGCTCAGAACGAGTTCATACGCATTCAGGTCGAACTTCTCGATTGCTACGGGAAAGAGGGGAAGAAACGACCTGTAGTGTTTTCGGGCAAACGGGAGGCGCTGGACAAATGAGGTGAATATTTTGTGGCTCTCGATGGTCTGCGAGACGCTGCCCGGCACGTGGAGCAGTGTAAAGATATCCGCCTGAGGATAGAGCTCGCAAAAGACTTCAAGCACTTTTTCCCCGCCGCGCATTCCGGTCAGCCAGTCGTGGACAATTGCTACTCTCATACGCTGATAGCTCCTCTGCGCGCAGCCAGGGTGTTAGCATAATCAACGATGCGCCACATATTCAAGAATTTCGAGAACTCTTTGGGCTGTTTTACTCCAGGTAAACCTTTTTGCCCGGTCAAGCCCCTTCCGCACAAGGTGCTGTTTCAGTTTGGGCTGCGTAATGACTTTGTACACTCCTTCAGCTATGGAGTCAACGCTGTAGGGGTCAATGTAGCAGGCGGCATCTCCACAGACCTCGGGTATGGAGGCGGCGCGAGAGGTGATAACGGGGCACCCGCAGGCCATTGCCTCAAGCGGGGGCAGGCCGAAGCCTTCGTAGAGCGAAGGGAACACAAGGGCGTCCGCCGCGCTGTAGAGCCTGGGCAAATCCTCTTCCGGAACATACCCGGGGAACAGCACTTTCTCCTGCAGGCCCAGCTTTGCAACCAGCCTGGAGATTCCGGGATAAAACTTTTCATCCTTTCTGCCCGCAACCAGGAATTTGTGCTCCGGCAGGCCGAGCCTGCCGAAAGCCTGAACAGCTCTCTTTATGTTTTTGTAAGGTCTCATATCGCCGACATAGAAGATGAACTTGCCAAGCCTGTATTTTTCCCCAGCCACGTTGCTTTTTACCGGAAAGAACCTGGCGTGGTCAATCCCGCAGGGAACTACGAAAATATCTCTCTTTCTCAGGCGGAACAAGGATATGATGTCTTTTCTTGTGTTTTCGGAAGCACATATTATCGCCGCAGACGACCTGAGACACAGGGGCACTATGCGCCTGAAATAAGCTGCTCTTCGCCAGCCCATACGGGGGAAGAGCAGAGGCATGATGTCAAAACAAGTTACCACCTGCCGAAAACCGCCCCAGAGCATTCCCTCCTCTACAGAGCAGTACAGGATGTCTATGCCATCCGCCAAGAGGTGGAGTGGCAGGGCTGTCTGGCACCACAACAGGCGGCAGGCATGACCCCTGGTCCGGTGTTCCGGGGAGATAAGGTTTGTTGTGAGTTTCACCCTTCGAGGGTCGAAATGCTTCAGATTGGGGGAATTTGTGTAAACCACCACATCGTCCGCCTGCCTGAGCATTTCTTTGGCAGTTTCCACCGAAGCAACCGCCAGGCCGGTGGGATTACTCCTCGCACAGGTTGCATTTACGCCGATACGCATCTTTTCCAAGCAATGCCCCCCGGCCGCAAGCGTAGCCGCATTCAATTGTTCGGGCGATTATGGGTTAAGAATTGTGTTGTGTCAAGGAACAATCGAGGCGCCCGGGCAGGCAAGTCGCAGTTGCAAGAGCCCGGCTCAACTGATATGATACCAGCTATGGATGTTGCAGATTTGAAGCCTGAGTCAGGCGAACCTAAAGACGGTATGCTGCAAGCAACAGGGGGTGTTGCATCCCGGCCCCGCAACCTGGGCACGCTTTTTCTCCTCATATTTTTCCTCCTGCTTTATACAATCATGTTTATCCAGGCCCGCGCCTGGGACATGTTGCTGCGAGACCTTGTTATCGGCCACTTCAGCCCGCACCTGCTGTCGCGCTTCGGGGCGCTTCTCGGGGCCCCGCTCTCTGAAGGCAAACAGCTTTACCGGCTTATCACCGCCGCGTTTGTGCATTTCAACCTGATACACCTGCTGTTTAACTCCGTCTGCGTCTTCTCCCTTGGGCGAACAATCGAGTCATACTTTGGCACCATGCGGATGTTCATCTCCTTTGTGATATGTTCGTGTATTGCCAACGCCCTCACAATATATTACAGCCTCCCTTCCGCGCTCTATGTAGGAACCCTTGGCGGGCTTTTCGGGCTTGACGGCATGATACTGGGCTTCGCACTGCGCAATTACTCAGTAATGCCGGGCAGGGCTTTTTGGCGCATGGTTCTGAGTTCCCTCTTCTGGCCTGTCTTGTGGGTGCTACTGGCCCTGACGGTCTTTAAGGGCAAGGGGGGCGGGATTGCAGGCCTGATTTCCGGCTTCGCCGCCGGCACCCTCTGCGGCCTCGCTTTCATGGCAGCCCGGCTGATAAAGCCGGACAGGCGGTCAGTTGGTGTGAGCGTGCTTTTTGCAGCAGCACTGTCTGCATCAATTTACAGTTGGGTTTGTCTGCTCTGCGCTCCAGGCTATGCGGTCACTCCTTACGGAACGCCGGAAACCTCCGCCGCCTTGGGGCTTGAGAACTACGTTTGCGAAGAAGGTGGTTTCGAGATACCACACCCACGGGATATGCAAGCCGCCGAGACAGGTGGTCAACTTAGAATTGGCCAGGAGCGCTGGGATTTCTGCGTGGTGGCCTGGCGCGAAGCCGTCCCCTACGACGAGCCCGAATCCCTGGCAAGAAAACACAGTTCTGACCAGTTCCTGGGCGCAGATGCAAAAAACGCACACCTTGTTCACCACGGCCCGCAGCAGATTGCAGGCGAGGATGGCGTGATTTTTGTTATTTCGCTCCTCAAGAAAGGCAGAGAATTTCTTTACACAGAGGCTGTATTGATTCACGATGAAAAAGTCTATATAATACGCTTCCTCTACTTGGCCGGCGATAAGGTCAGGCAAAGGCAGGTAGATGCAATGATTGCAGGGTTTAAGTTCAGGGAGCAGCAGTAGAATAGAATTTCTTGAAGGGATGCACAATGGCTGTACCGTTTCTGGACCTCAAGAAACAATACGCCCAGATAAAAGATGAGATAG
>CAYWBA010000048.1:11479-13011 GCA_964455955.1 uncultured Planctomycetota bacterium
ACTCGGCAGTTTCCGAGGTGCTCGAAAGCGCAAGGTTCATAGGGGGTGAGCAGGTAGCACAGTTCGAGCGCGAATTCGCCGCATTCTGCGAGGTGAAGCACGCGGTCACGTGCGCAAGCGGTACAGACGGGCTTTACCTGTCCCTGCAAGCTCTAAAAATTGGAGAAGGCGATGAGGTCATTAGCCCCGCATACACCTTTGTCGCAACGGTCGGCTCAATCCGCATGGCCCGCGCCAGACCTGTCCTTGTTGACGTGCACCCCGATACCCTTAACCTCGACCCGCAGATGCTCCAAGAGAAGATAACCCCCGACACAAAAGCCATAATGGTCGTCCATCTCTACGGGCAACCTGCCGAGATGGCCCGTATTCTGCAGATAGCGCAAAAGCACAACCTGCACGTGATTGAAGATGCCTGCCAGGCGCATGGTGCGCGATTCAACGGGAAGCGCGCAGGGTCATTCGGTACAGCGGCAGCGTTCTCTTTTTACCCTACGAAAAACCTCGGCGCATACGGAGACGGGGGCTGCGTAACCACAGACTCCGGAGAGCTGGCCGAGACGATTCGCTCCATAGCGGACCATGGCCGCACCACCTGGACGCTGCACGAGCTCGAAGGGGTAAACAGCAGACTCGACGCGCTCCAGGCGGCTATACTGCGCGTCAAGCTGCGGTACCTCGAGGAGTGGACTCAAAAGAGGCGCCGGCTCGCCGCCTCCTACACCGGGCAGTTGTCCGACGTCCCGGAAATAAAACCGCTTGCGGTGGCCCGCGGCGCAGAGCATGTTTACCACCTCTTTGTCGTAAGGGTGCAGAACCGCGAAAAATTGATGGAAAAGCTTAAGGCCCGCGGCATAGGCTGCTCAGTATACTACGCGACACCCGTGCACTTGCAGCCTGCCTACTCCTTCCTGAGATGCCCCGAGGGGGGCTTCCCCGTAAGCGAGAAAGCAGCGCGTGAAGTCCTGGCCCTGCCCCTGCACCCGCAAATGGATGAGGAGCAGGTAGATGAAGTGGTCTCGGCACTCAAGGAATCTATTGCCTCTTGAACCTCAAGCCTGTTCCTTTACAGCAGCTTTGCCCATTTCGCCAGCTTTCTGGATAGCTATTTTGGTAAATATAGGCCCAATTATTTCAAAAACTATTGTGGTGGCTGCAACCGTGTTTATGACAAGATGAGCCAGCCATGCACCTTCAGGCCCCAATTCACTGAACTCCCGCACAACAAGCAGAGCCAAGCCTATAGCGACACCCGCCTGCGAGAGTGTACCAAGCCCGAGGTACTTGCGGATAACATCCGGGGCTTTTGCAACAACAGCACCGAACTGCGCGCCCGCCACTTTGCCGACTGAACGGAAAACTATGTAGGTTATCCCTATCCAGCCTATCGCCTTCAAACAACAGATGTCAAGGTGCGCACCAGCCATGACAAAGAAAAGCACGTATATGGGTGGAGTGATAGACTGCAAGGCATCGTAGCAACGCTGCCCGGTGCGCCATGCGAGGTTATTGGTCATCATCCCAACAGTGAG
>CAYWBA010000049.1:0-6380 GCA_964455955.1 uncultured Planctomycetota bacterium
GCCAACGATTTTGTAGATATGTTTGGCGTTCGAGTCAGCGGGAACCTGGGCATGGGCCTTGAGGTCAATGTGCGTGCAACGGAGTTGTTGCAGACCGGGTTCGGCTGGTCGGAGAAGTATGTGGTAGGGTTCAAAGGCAGGCGCTACGGGGTTTACAAGGAACAGTCTTTCTCGCTGCCATTTATTCCGTCCGACTGGTTGCCGTGGATTTACCCGACGCCTGTCGCGTGTGAGCGGGCCCTGATAACGGAGCCGCTGGCGGGCAACATCGAGAAGGTTGACGTTTCGAGACAAATGTTCCTGGGCGCACCTGATGACGTTCCCTTTGAGAGGACGCATAAACAGACTCCTTACGACCGGCGCTACGACGAGATTGGGTTCAGCGTGTACGGGCTGATGTTCGGGGTCGAGGCGGAAATAAGGCTGCTGGAAGTATTTGATTTTGTTCTTGGCTTTTTTACTATTGATGCTATGGGCGATGACCGGCTGCGCAAACCGTCTTTGCCGGGAGACAAGCCCCCTCCGAAGAAGGTAAAGCCGAAGAAGCCGGTCAAACCTGTTCCGAAAAAAGCAACGACTCCGCCGAAAAGGACGACGACTCCGCCGAAAAGGACGACAGGCGAACCAGAAAAGAAGAAAACAAGCACTCCTGTGAAAAGGCCTTAGAGACTGGGAAAGATGAAGGAAGAAAAAGAGCCTCGTTTTGTAGACGAGGCTCTTAGTGCATGTGCGGGGTGCTACTTTTTGTTCTGGTTGCGCAGGATAGTACCCATAAGTGCTTCCAGGAGCGAGCCCTGGCCTGAGACGGAGACGTCGGGTACTACTTTGATGTTGTTTTCGCCTATTTCTTTGAGGAGCTCGATGAGCGCTATGTTTGCCTGTCCGAGCTGCTCCACAAGCTTTGCGTATGCTTCTGCCTTGGCCTGGCCGACCTTGAGCTCCTTTCCGGCCTCTGCTATGGCGAGCAGCTCGATTTGCTTGGCCTTAGCCTGCGCGGTCCGCTCGATTGCTCTTGCTTCACCATCAGCCTTCTTCTCAGCCGCGTCGGCTTCTTTCTCGGCAATCTTTATCTTCTGCTCGGCGATTACAACCTTCTTTTCCTCTTCCGCTTCCTGTCTCTTGCGGTTGAGAATCTTCTCTTCCTCGGCGGCGCTTTGCTGTTCCCTGAATTTCTTCTTGTCTTCCTCCGCGATTTTGCGGTCTGTCTGGGTCTTCAGGAGCGACGCAAGCTGCAGGTCTTTGCTGAAGTCTATATCGCGGATGTACACCTCGTGGATTGTGACTTTGTGCTGCATTAGCCTTTGGCTCAGATTGGTGCGAACAAGCCCCTCCTGCTCCTGGCGCTGGTTTATGAAGTTGAGCATGGAGACATTGCCGGCGGCATTGCGGAACTCGGCGCGGATGGAGGGAATTAGCAGCTTTTCCTCAAGCCCCTTGTTATCCACGAAGCGCGCGACTATCTCAGGCGCATTCTCTTCCAGTATCTGGTAGGTGACGCTCACATCAATCGGTGCTTCGAAGCCGTCCTGGCTTCTGATAGTTATCGCGCCCTCCAACGTGCCGGTGCGGCCGGGCTGGAACTGCAGCGTCTCCTTCTTCACGCTTATCTTGTTAACCTCGAATGCATCGGTGTTCAGGTAGTACATGCCGCGCGAGAGTGGCTTGGCGACTATCCCGCGGTAGGTCATGTCCGGCACTGTGAGGACGCCGGCCTCTGACTCTTTTCCGACGTTTGATTTTACCACCCCCACTTCACCCACTTCTACTATTGTCGCAGGCACAATCTTCACCCTGAAATGCTCTGTGTTGATGCGGTACTCACCCGGAGGCATAACAGTTATTTGCGGCCCCTTGTACCCGCCATGCTTAAGAAAGTGGGCAGAGTTAAGCATGCTGGCATACTCTTCCTGCGACCACTCCGGGGCGTAGGTCTGGCCTTTCGGGAGCGGCACGCCGTCAGCGGCGGTGATTAACCCTACCTTCTTCTCCGGTATCTTGGTTACCGGCACCTTCTTGATATCGTATTTCCATGGCCAGTAGAAGAAGTGGTAGCCGGGCCCGAGGGTCGCAGCCTGGATGCCTTTCTCCCCGTCTACAGCTATTATCTTTCCCTCCGGCAGCTCGGCCCCGAGCGATTTCGAGACTATCCCCACATCCTTCTCGCCGACGGTGGTGAAGGTCATAAGCACCAGTATCAGGAAAATAAACAGAACCACCACCACTATGCCAACAATCAGCTTAATCTTCCGGTCCAACCCGGCGCCCCTGAAGGGGTCTATTATACCTCTCTCCGCCATGCCTCCTCCTTTCCTTTATGAGTCCCGTTACCTTTGCCTTCCTGTGCCCTTGCGACAGTTTGCCCCGCCTGCGGGTGCTGCCCGCCTAATTGCGAAGTATTGCCACAAGCCTGTCTGTCTCCACAAACATAATAAGCGCATCAGCTATCGAGTGCACGACAATTTCCGCGGCGGCAAGTGTTTTTGTCTGTGCGCCCTCTTCGCCCAGTATGCAGATGCCGAGCGCCGCTTCGGCAAGCATAAGCGCGTCGTTTCGCCCGTTGCCGATTGCGCATGTCTTGTTACTGCCGAGCGTGCGCAGGAGCGTTAGCTTGGCTTCGTCCGCAGGCTTGCCCTGGGGCAGGGGCAGGATTTCTACCGGCAGCCCGCTGCAGACGTCATCCGCATTGCCGCGGGTATCCGATGTTGCGATACAGATTTTCAAAGTTCGGGATAGCTTTCCCAAAAGCAGTTTTGCCATCTCGGTTGTTTCGCCGACCTGTGTTAGCGTGCCGTTGAAGTCCAGCAGCAGGTTCTCAATCTCCAGTGCCTCCCTGCCCGGTATATCAATTTTCATGTTGCTCTTTCCCATAAGGATACGGAGAAGGAGAATTCTACAGATTCTTGTTCCGCATTACAAGGAAGGATTCAAGAACTACTGCTTAAAGGACGGACTGGGAGGTTGATTCTTGGGTGGGGATAGTAGTACAATACTGCCGAAATGAGAAATGTATTGTGTATTCTTGCCGTCGTCTTGGTCCTGCTTGGCTGTGCACGTAACAGGCCGTGGTTGGATAACGGTTCGCTTGTCGTTGAAACGCCGCCGCCTATTGAAAAGCAGAGCTTTAGGTTCCTAAAAAGAGATATCAAGGGACGTTCGGTAACCAGCTTGAAGGAACTTGCTTCTCTGCCTGACGAAGAGATAGATATTGCCAGAGGTGCGCTGTTGGTGTCTAAGGAAGTTGACCCTGAGTTAGACATAGACAAGTATCTTGGTGTTCTCGACAAGATGGCGAAAGAGTTAGCTGAATATCTTAAACAGCCATTGGCACCAAGGCAAATAGTCGAAAATTTCCGGCTATACTTGTTTCACAATAAACGATTCAAGCTTCTTCGCAGCAAGGAATTGCTTGAGACAGAACGTATGAACAACACTCTGCTCGACAAGGTGCTGGATTTAAGCGCTGGTAACTGCTCCGGACTCTCGTTGCTCTATCTTTGTCTTGCTGAGAGGCTTGGTGTTCCCTTGGCTATGGTCGCCATTCCTGCCTACTCCACCAGGAACCCACCTCATGCATTTGTGAGGTATCTGGGCAAAGCAGTTCGGCTAAACATAGAGACAACGGATCAGGGTAGGATTGTGTCGGATTCTTCATACATGAAAGACTTCGGACCCGCGTTGAAGATGCGACCGCGCGCGTTTGAAACCGAACTGTCCAAGAAGCAGGTTATAGCTGTTATTGCCTGCAACGCGGCAGCGAGGCTTTATAAAATGGGCAACTTTGCAGAGACCTTATCCTTGCTGGAAAAAACAGTTGCGTTGTGGCCAAATGACGTCGACATGCTTATCATGCTGGGGGCTACACATGCGCGACTCAAAAACAGGGACAAAGCTATCATGTATTTGGAAAAAGCTCGTCTTTTGGCACCAAAGGATTTTCTACCACGTTATTCCCTATTTTCGCAGTATCTTGGAATGAAAGAAAAAGATAAGGCTGTGGAACTTGGGAAAGAATTCCTGAAGCTATATCCTGGACACCCCGACAGTGATTTCGTTCAACTCGTACTTCTCTACTTTCTTGCTAATCCCAAGATAAAAACCAAGTACAGATTGCAGACACTGGCCGAGTGTGACGCAGCAATTGAGTTTGTACGCAGTTATCCAGAGCGACACAAGGACAGAACAACCGTAGAAGACAAGTCTCTCAAAATTCTCCCTTCCTTGTTACAGCAGAGAAGAAGAGAGTTGTTGGAACAGAAGAAACAAGACAGCAACGACAAGCAAGAGAAAAAGTAGTTCGCTGTCTTCCACAAGAGGAAGTACCGTGGCAAACAGGACAAGGATCATGTACATAGAGCGAAAGGTTGGTATAACCGGTCCCGCGCGCATAGGGTGTGTCACGTTTTCCAAGTCCGGCAAGTCTGTCTATTACAAGGGGCGGAGATTTGAGACACTTGCCGGGAAAGGAGGACTTAAGGCGAACTTCTTCGACGTCGAGACAGGCGACGAGTACTGGATATCCGGGTGCAAGAAAAAGGGCGGTGACCGGCTTTACCCCGGCACCGTAGAAATCGACGAGGATGTAGCCGAGGAGTACTGGGTCAAGATACTAAACCTGCCAGAACGGAAGAATGAACGAGTCATCCGATGCAAAGGCAAGTACGGAGGCAAGCAGCAGTAAGCAGAGGATGGTTGTGAAAGATAGAGATACAGGGGAGTTCAGATTACCAGGGTTGTCGGAAGAAGACACGTTGCGGCTGGTCCCAGAGGGGTCAATCCTCGTCGGGTATCGCGGCAGCCAAGCGCACAATACCTACATAACACCCACAGACCCGAACTCGGTTGACGACATTGACATCATGTCCGCATACGTCCCTGCGCTCAGCTACTACTTTGGACTGAGCGGCATACACAAGAAGGACAGGGGAACTCTCGAAGCGATGCTCGATCCATGGGACTCCGTCTCATATGAAATCCGCAAGTTCACATGGCTCCTTCTCAAAGCCAATCCCAATGTCCTGATGATGCTGTGGCTCAGGGAGAACCACTACTTGTACCTTCATCCCCTTGGAAAGCGCATCCTGGAGAATAGGGACATCTTCGTTGGGAAACATGCATACGAGCCGTTCATAGGATATGCGCACAGCCAACTCCACCGGATGGGGCACTGCAAGTACCACGGGCGAATGGGCGCCAAGCGCAAGAAGCTCGTGGAGAAATATGGCTATGACACGAAGAACGCATCCCACCTTGTAAGGCTGCTCAGGATGGGCACGGAGTTCTTATCCGAAGGGAAGATGCACGTTTTTCGACACGACTCAAGAGAGCTCAAGGCGATTAAAACAGGGGAATGGTCACTGGAGCGTGTGAAGGAAGAAGCAGACAAGTGGTTCAATCTCGCCCATGAGGCATACGTCCGCAGCCCGTTGCCTGCTGCCCCTGACAAGCAGAAGGCGGAGGCATTGGCAATATCAATCATAAGGGACTGGCACAGAATACCATCATGACGTAAGAGCAGAGCGAATGGTCATGTTCAGCTCTTCCTCCGTCCGCCCAACGAAAAGCTGCGACTTACCTGAATTATCACCATGCCGTTCGGAAGGCTTTTGAAACATTCTCTTGACAGTACGGCTTAAGTGTCCGTATGATGGGCTTTTCATTCAAGCGGGAGAGGTGTTTGTGAGCGAATCATATGATGTCACAGATTTGGATGCCCTACTGGAACGAATACGCTCCCAAGTTGCGAAGGAGAATATTCGTGTGACCCAGCACGCCCAACAGGAAATGGCTGAAGAGGACATCACGCTTGATGAGACCCTGCAGGCGATTGCAACCGGGCAGATTCTGGAGAACTATCCCGAGCACCGCCGGGGAGCATGTTGTTTGCTTAACGGCACCACTGAGCACGGGAGCCCTTTACATATTGTTTGCACGACGGAACTGCCGGTGCTCATTGTAATTACGGTCTATGAGCCGAAACCACCCAGGTGGACGACACCTTCACAGAGGAGGGCTAAGAAATGAAATGCAGCGTTAGAGGCTGTCCAGGGGAGTATGAGAATCGTGAGATTGTTCACACTCTGCGGAATCATGGGCAGGTGATTGTCATTGACCATGTTCCCGCCGAGGTTTGTTCAGAATGCGGCGATGTGCTCCTGAAGCCGGAGACTGTGCGCCGGATTGAGAATCTGCTGCGAACAAAGGCACAACCGGCGAGAACTGTGCCCCTTTATGAGTATGCGTGATGAGAATAGCCGCCAGTCTGACTTTTGGTGTTTTGCTGCTTGTCTGTGCACCTGCGTATGCGGAGGGTGAGGCGCGGCCACCGGCCGAGAACAGCAGAGCAGTTTAACGCAGGATAGCAGGAGTCTTATCATATGTAC
>CAYWBA010000049.1:6390-12917 GCA_964455955.1 uncultured Planctomycetota bacterium
GGAGAATTATCTACTGTTCGACTGTTCTCCTGCTCACCTGCTCTGCGGCCGGAGGCCGCGGGCGGGTCTTTGAAGACTTTCACCACGCCTTCCGGCATGGTGCTTCCAGGACAGAAATTCAGGACAATATCTTTGGAATGGGGGGCGGAGGGTGAGCCGGGTGAAAAGCCGGCGAGGAAGCTTGAGCTGAAATTCGGCCTGCCGGGGTTTTGGGGCTATCAGAGAACGAAAGATTATTCCAGCACCTCTTTTCTGCCGTTCTACTACAGGTACAAGGATAGCGAGACTTCGATTGAGCACTTCTGGCCGGTTTACGGGCGCAAGGTCAGGAAGAACCAGTTTACCACTCATTACTCTTTATGGCCGTTTCTTCGCCACACGACCTACGCCGACGGGGCGACGCAGGTTGACTGCCCCTGGCCGTTTGTGTCGCTTTACGGGAGCAAGAATTACTTCCGTGCGCATGTCTTTCCCCTGCTGTGGGTCAGCCTGGGCAGGGGTAAGGAGGGGAAGGTTGTTATTTTTCCTCTCTACTGGCACGTTGTGGGTGAGAGGTCCAGGACGACGCTGCTTCTGCCTTTTTACTGGGATATAAAGGACGAGAAGCATGAGTACCGGCATCTGTGGCCGCTTGCGGGCTGGTCGAGCGGGCTGGCGGGCAAGAACAATCAGTTCAGGTACAGTCAGTTTATGCTCGGCTTCCCGCTTTTGCGTTATACGCGCCGGTGGGATGCTTCGATTCCGGTGGAGGAGCAGGCGGCTGACCGGCAGGTTGATTTGCTCTGGCCGCTTGTGAAGATGCGGTTCGGGCCGTATGCGAGGCAATTTAGGCTTTTCCCGTTTTACTGGGGCAAGACTTACTACAAGGACCGGGAGGATGGCAAGACGAAGCTTGAGACCCGCACCTTTTACCTGCTGCCGTTTTTCCTGTACCACAGCAACCGCGATGCCACGTATTTTCATTTGTGGCCTTACGGGGTTGACAGTTCACGGGACGGGGATGAGAAGAGATACCATTTCGCATTTCCGCTGCTGGCGATTCACAAGATTAAGCCAATAGATTACGTCAAGGTCTCGGTGCCTTTCTGGCTTGCGCTTTTCAGTTATGAGTCGAAGGCCCAGACAGTTCACTTCAAAGACCAGTCCACCAGGGGGCGCAGCCTGTCAATACGGCTCTACCCGCTGTTCAGCTATCGCAGCAGCCCTGATAAGAAGCAGCTTTCTATTAACCCGCTTTTCACCTACACCCGGGAGGTGAAGCCGAGCAGGGATGTCTACACGCGGCTTTCAGTTGTGGGCGGGCTGGCTTTCCTGCGCCAGTCCTTGCGCTCCAAGCTTTCGTGGCAAGTGATGTTCAGGGTTGCGACCTACGACCGCAACGAGGCGGGTGATAAGCGGTTCCGGCTTCTGTGGTGGACCTGCGAGTGGGAGAGGAAGAAGTCGTACTACCAGTTTGAGCCGGTTTTCCGCTACAGCTCGGGCGAGGAGGGGTACGACTTCCGCGTGCTTACCGGCCTGTTCGGGTTTGGGCGAAGGAAAGACAACAAGTACCTGCGACTGTTCTGGATAAAGTTCTAAGGGAGGATGCAATGGAGCTGCTCAGGGAGTTGTGCGAGGCATACGGCGTGCCGGGTTGCGAGGACCAGATACGCAAGATAGTGATACGCGAGCTGGAAGAGATATGCGACACGGTCAAGACAGACGTGCTTGGAAACGTGATAGGCTTCAAGCAGGGCCAGGGCGCGGCCAGGGACAGGCGCAGGGTGATGGTCGTTGCGCATATGGATGAAATTGGCTTTATTGTCAGCCATATTGATGAGAACGGCTTTCTGCGGATAGACCCTGTCGGGGGAATCAATCCGAAGACCATAGTTGCCCAGCGCGTCAAAGTGTTCGGCAAGAAAGTTCTGCCCGGCGTTATCGGCTCCAAGCCTATCCATATTATGAAGGAGGAGGAGCGGAAGAAGCCCGTGGAAATAGAAGAGATGTTTATTGACCTGGGCCTGCCCGGCAAGGAAGTGAAGAAGCTGGTGGAAATGGGCGACCCGGTCGCGATGGACCAGTCTTTTATGCAACTGGGCGATACTTACTGCAGCAAGGCGCTTGATGACCGCGCCGGCATCTACGTGATGATTGAGGCGCTCAAAAAGGTCAAGGGCAACAAGGCGGATATTTACGCGGTGGGCAGCGTGCAGGAAGAGGTCGGGCTCCGTGGCGCGCTGACGAGTGCGTTTAACGTTGAGCCGGACGTGGGCATTGCGCTTGATGTTACCCTCGCGTGCGACGTGCCCGGCGCGGCAAAGCACCAGTCCATAACCACGCTGGGCAAGGGAACGGCGATTAAGCTGAAGGACTCTTCCTCGCTTTCAAACCCGAAGCTTGTAAAGAAGCTGCGCAGCCTGGCGAAGAAGAAGAAAATCAAGCACCAGCTTGAGATACTGCCCCGCGGCGGGACTGATGCGGGCGCTATGCAGCGGAGCCGCGGGGGAGCCGCGGTCTGCACAATCAGCGTGCCGACGCGCTACGTCCATTCCGTGGTCGAGATGATTCACAAGGACGACCTCAAGGCATCTGTCGATCTGCTTGCAGCCTTCCTGAACGTGGCGCACGAGGGAAGCTATACACTCTAAGAGCTACCTGGAGAACGCCAGATAGCCCAGAATTGCCAGGTTTACAGGCGGTATTATCAGCAAGGCTCCGAGCCAGCCCGGCTTGCCGCGTCTCCTAACAATGCTCATCCAAACAAGGATTACGAAGATGATATTGACTCCCGGGATGAGCAGGAGGATAAGCCACCACAGGGGCTTTTCGGCAATCAGCAGCAGGAGCACTATCTGGGCTATGGGAATCCAGGCGAGCCAGGCGCGGGGCGTGTTTGTCTTCCTTGCAATCAGGTGCAGGGTAAGGCAGCAATATACGTAAAGTGCGAATAAGACTGCAAGCCCGGTTCCGGTCATCAGCCACGCGGCAATGCCGGGAAACCCTTCAGACGCAGTTCCTACAACCTCAGCCGGCGGCTCCCAGCCAAAGTCCTCAGGAACTTCCGTGTCCTGCAGCAAGAGTCCTATCACGGCGGTTTTTCCTCATAACACCCTTTCGCTGTACGAGTATACTCACAGCCAGTGGAATTTACAACACCGCTCTGACAAACCGTGGTCCTTGTGGAAGCATAATGCTTGACACCTGAGGTGCCGGCGTGGTATGGTTTCGGCTTCATAACGTAAGCACGGCGCGCGGGAGGGTAAATAATGGCTCGTAAATACGTGTACTTTTTCGGCGATGGCAAAGCTGACGGCAACGCCGGGATGAAGAATGCTCTCGGCGGGAAGGGCGCGAACCTGGCCGAGATGACGAATCTCAAAATCCCCGTCCCACCGGGATTCACCATTACTACCGGGGTCTGTACTTACTACGACGAGCACAAGAAGCGCTATCCGAAGGAGCTTAAGGGCCAGGTCGAACGCGCCCTGGCGCGGGTCGAGCGCATAATGGGCAAGAAGTTCGGCGACAAAAGTAACCCGCTGCTTATCTCCGTGCGCTCAGGCGCCCGCCAGTCAATGCCCGGCATGATGGAAACTGTCCTTAATATCGGCCTTACCACAAAGACGGTGAAAGGCCTTGCCGCGAAAATGGGCGACGAGCGCTTCGCCTACGACGCCTACAGGCGGCTTATGCAGATGTACTCCGATGTTGTTATGGAGAAAGGGGCAGGGCTCGAACCGGGGAAAGGCGGAGGGATTCGCGTTCAGCTTGAAGCAATTCTCTCGGCGCTCAAGAAGAAAAAGGGCTACCAGTACGATACAGAGCTTACCGTCAGGGACCTCAAGGGACTGGTTGACGCCTACCGCGCGAGAATCAGGAAAGTGCTCGGCAAGCCGTTTCCCGATGACCCGATGAAGCAGCTCTGGGGCGGCATAGGCGCGGTCTTCGCCTCGTGGAACGGGAGGCGCGCCGTCGCCTACCGCAACATAGAAGGCATCCCGCACCACTGGGGCACTGCGGTAAACGTTCAGACCATGGTCTTCGGAAACATGGGCAGAGGCTCGGCCACAGGCGTCGCATTTACCCGCAACCCCGCCACAGGCGAGAACCAGTTCTACGGCGAGTGGCTGGCCAACGCGCAGGGCGAGGATGTTGTGGCGGGAATACGCACGCCCAACCCGCTCAACAAGAAGGGCAAAACCGCCGATACAAAGCACCTGCTCAGCCTTGAGGAGAAGATGCCAAAGTTATACAAGCAGCTTGCCGGCATACGCAACAGGCTTGAGAAGCATTACAGGGACATGCAGGATGTTGAATTTACCATAGAGGATGGACATCTCTGGATGCTCCAGACTCGAACTGGCAAACGGAACGGCATTGCCGCAATGCGTATGGCGGCTGAGATGGCGGCCAGCAGGCTCATCACGCGGGAAGTTGCAGTCTCGCGCGTAAGGCCCTCGCAGGTTAGTGAGCTGCTCCACCCCATGGTTGACCCGGCGGCCCAGAGGGGCGCGAAGGAAATCGCCCGCGGCCTGCCGGCCGGCCCGGGCGGGGCATGCGGCAGAATCGTGCTCACCGCCGAGAGGGCGCAGCAGTGGGCTGCCAAGGGCGAGGAAGTCGTGCTTGTCCGGGACGAGACTTCGCCGGAGGATGTGGCGGGTATGCACGCGGCGCAGGCTGTCCTCACCGCCAAGGGCGGCATGACAAGCCATGCGGCCCTTGTCGCGCGCGGGTGGGGCAAGTGCTGCATCGTGGGCTGCGGTGACCTTGATATAAATGTGAAAAAAGGCGCGCTCCACGTGAACGGCAAGACATATAAGGAAGGAGACTGGATTACCCTCAACGGCACGCTCGGAAGGGTTTATGAGGGGAAGCAGGCACTACTTCCGGCAGACCCTGAGAGAAACAGGTGGTACAGGCAGATAATGGGGTATGCTGACAAAATCAGGCGCCTTGGAGTGCGCACCAACGCCGACAGTCCGGAGGACGCGAAGCTTGCCCGCCGGTTTGGCGCCGAGGGCATAGGCCTGTGCCGGACGGAACACATGTTCTTCGGCGAGGACAGGATTCTCCCGATGCGCCAGATGATTCTTGCTGACGACACTGCGGGACGCAAGAAAGCCCTTGCCAGGCTGTTCCCGCTCCAGAAGAAAGATTTTGTGGGAATCTTCAAAGCTATGGATGGCCTGCCCGTGACCGTCAGGCTCCTGGACCCGCCGCTTCACGAGTTCCTGCCAAGAGAGAAGAAGGAGCAGGAGGCGGTTGCGAAAGCCACAGGCAAGACGCTTGCGCAGTTGAGGGAGGCTGTTGCAAGGCTCCATGAGTTCAACCCCATGCTTGGCCACCGGGGCGTCAGGCTCGGCATAACCTATCCCGAGATATATGAAATGCAGGTCAGGGCCGTAATGGAAGCTGCCTGCCAGGCCAAGAAGAAGGGCATCAGGGTGCACCCGGAGATAATGATACCGCTCTCTGGCAAACGCGAGGAGCTTGCTATCATAGATAAAATGGCTCGCCGCGTTTGCGAGGCGGTTATCAAGAAGACTGGTGTCAGGGTCAGATACCTTGTCGGCACGATGATTGAGATACCGCGTGCCGCGCTTACCGCGGACGAGATTGCCCGGGACGCGGAGTTCTTCTCCTTCGGCACAAACGACCTGACACAGATGACGCTGGGGTTCTCCCGGGACGACGCAGGCACGTTCCTGCCCGCATACATTGAGCAGGGAATATACATGGGTGACCCGTTCCAGACAATTGATGAAAGCGGCGTCGGCCAGCTTGTTGAGATGGGGATTCGCAGGGGCCGCAAGACCCGCAAGAACCTCAAAGTGGGAATTTGCGGCGAGCACGGTGGAGACCCCAAGACTGTGATTTTCTGCCACGCAGTAGATATGGACTATGTTTCTTGCAGCCCGTTCCGCGTGCCGGTGGCGAGACTTGCGGCTGCACACGCGGTGCTCAAAGACAAAGGGCTGCTCTGAGAAGCTCTTGTTAAACTGGGTTAGATGGAACATCTCTGGCTGTGGGCAAGGTTCGCCTTTGCCTCGATACTGATAGTTTTCGCTGCCAGCAGGCTTTCGCGCTACGCGGATGTCTTGAGCGAAAAGTTCAAACTGGGCCATGTTTTTGTAGGCATGGTTTTCCTGGGCTGGATCACCTCGCTACCTGAACTGGTGCTTTCGCTCGGCTCGACCTCGTACGTCGGTCAGCCTGACCTTGCAATCGGGAACGTACTGGGCTCGTGCCTTTTCAACATCCTCATACTTGCTTTCGTTGACCTGATTTTTGTGGCCGGGCTGCTGTTCAGACGGGCCAGCAAGAATTTCGCCGCACCGGGCGCGGCAAGCCTTATCATGCTGCTCCTAACTGTCTTCGGCCTCCAGACAGGCAGGATGGTTGATATCCCGGCCTGGCTCAGTACACCTGCGGGCTTGCCTATTGGCCTTTTTTCGTGGCTGATAATAATATCTTACATTGTTTCCACAGTCGTACTCTATCTCCTTGACAAAAGGCAGCCCGCTGTCGAGCCTGCTGCCGGGCCG
>CAYWBA010000050.1:0-12869 GCA_964455955.1 uncultured Planctomycetota bacterium
CCTATCGAACGCGGTCGGATTCTGGCAAGCTTCTCCCTCGCCTCGAACCGGAGCGCCTTCACCGGCTCGTAGTCGAAATCCTCAGGTATCAGGCGCGCCTCGGCGCTGCGGTACTTCTCGACTTCCCGCATCTGGCGCGCAAGGTACCCCTCGTACTTCGCCTCTATCTCAACCTGCTCGACAACGCCGGGCGGGACATCCATGTCGCGCAACTCGCCCTCAACCGCGGCCACATCCGCGAAACTGCCCCCCTGCCGACGCAAAATGGTTATTATCTCCTTGCCCTTGTATCGCCGGGAGTGAAGGATTTCAAGGATTTGCTGTATCTTGCGCTCCTTCTCCTGAACCTTCCGAAACCTGTTCTCTGAAACCAGCCCCGCCTCGTAGCCCCTCGGGGTCAGCCTGCGGTCCGCGTTGTCGGAGCGGAGCAGCAGCCTGTACTCGGCGCGCGAGGTGAACATGCGGTAAGGCTCGCCGGTGCCGAGCGTTACAAGGTCGTCAATAAGTACGCCTGTATAAGCTTCATCGCGGCCAAGTATAAACTCTCCGCCGCCACTGAGTGAAAGCGATGCGTTTATCCCCGCAACAATTCCCTGGCATGCCGCCTCCTCGTAGCCGCTTGTGCCATTGACCTGGCCCGCAAGGAAGAGGCGCGAGACAACTTTCGATTCAAGCGTATGCCGCAGCTGTGTGGGGTCGAAGAAGTCGTACTCTATCGCATAGCCGTACTGCGTGAACTTCGCATTTTCGAGACCTTTTACCGAGTGGACAATCTCCTCCTGGACTTCTTCCGGCAGGGAATTCGACAGCCCGTTTACGTAGACCTCGGCTGTGCCGCGGCCTTCCGGCTCGATAAACACCTGGTGCCGCGGCCGGCCGGAGAACTTCACAACCTTGTCCTCCACCGACGGGCAGTACCTGGTGCCTGTGCCTGTTACCTGCCCGCCGTAGAGCGCGGAGCGCTTCAGGTTATCGCGGATTATCTTGTGCGTCCCCTCGTTCGTATGGGTAATCCAGCAGGGGACCTGCTCTCTCAAGACCTCTTCCGTCTCGAAGGAGAACGGAACTATGAGCTCATCGCCATCCTGCCGGATAAGCGCGCTGTAATCGAGCGTCCCGCCATCGAGTCGCATGGGGGTGCCGGTCTTGAGCCTCGCGCACCTGAGGCCGAGGGACTCGAGCTGCGCCGAGAGCTTCTCTGAGGCAGGCTCGCCCGCGCGGCCCGCAGGCCATGACTTCTCACCCACCAGTATCCTGCCGCGCAGAAAGGTGCCCGCAGCGATAATAACCGCGCCCGCGCGGCAAGTCCCGCCCCCCGCGGTGCGGACTCCTTCGGCCCGACCATCCACAATAAGGATTTCTTCCGCCAGGTCCTGCGCGATTTCGAGGTTCGCCTGCGCTTTGAGGCGCCTGAGCATTTCAGCCGCATAGCCTGCGCGGTCGCACTGGGCTCGGGGCGCGCGTACTGCGGGGCCTTTGCGGGTATTGAGCATGCGAAACTGCATCATCGTCGCGTCCGTGACTTTGCCCATCTCGCCGCCGAGCGCATCAACTTCGCGGACAAGCTGGCCCTTGGCCAGCCCGCCTATTGCAGGGTTGCAGGACATCTTAGCGATGTTTTCGCGCGCAAGTGTCAAAAGCAGCGTCCCGCGCCCCATACGCGCGCAGGCAAGCGCAGCTTCGCAGCCTGCATGCCCGCCGCCTATAACAATCACATCATATGTCTTGCCTGACAAGCTCAAATCCGGATGCTCCCTTTCCCGCACTGCCGTACCTTTTCTCTGCCCCTCTCCAAACCCATGTGGCGCCGATGCCCCACTGCGACAAGGCTGTCCGAGTTTACAGATTTTACAGGGGGTCTCCAGCTCCCCATCCTTGAGTTGCGCAAATTCACCGTTCCGCAACCTCTTTCATGCAAAAGGCTTGGGTTATTTGCATTTGACGCAGTCATTTTGACATACCTGTTGTGTCTGTAAAGTCTGTAAATCCTAAAACCAGTGAAGGACGCGTTGCCGTGGCGTTCAGGCAGCACGTCCAATCTCGAAATCTTTTATACCAGATAGAACTATCTCTGTCAACCATATTCTTCACGAAATCTCACAGCATTCTTAAATATCAAGGACACCAGGGGAGCCGGAGGGCGAGTCGTCTGAGGCTGGGGGAAAGAATTACGCGCGCCTTGATGAGCTTGCGGGCCACGCGGCGCGCAAGGCGGCGAAAGACAGGCTTGTAAGCTTTCAGGGGGGAGTCTTGGGCAACTGCCTTGCCTGCAGCGGCGCCGCTCTCGATAGCGAAAGACAGCCCCTCGCCGCTGGATGGGCTGACAAGCCCGGCCGCCTCGCCGGCCAGCAGCACGGAACTGTCGCCTGCAAGCATCTCTCCCGGCGCACGGGGGCGGGTGAGGCGGCGCGCCGACCGCGCAACAACCCCGCCTCTGAGGCCGAGCAGGTCGCGCATGATTCTGAGAATCTCCTCGAATCGCGCGCGTGCGCCGCGTGTTTCGCTGAAGGCGCTGCCGACCAGCACCGTGTCTGCCTTGGGAATCGCCCATGCGTAGAAGTCTGTGTACCGGCTCGAAAAGAGTATCTCATGTGATGCAGGCGGTCTATCTGCACGCAGACGCGCCTGGATAGCAATTGCGGTCTGCGGGGCCGGGCGGTCCGGGAAGCATGCGCGTCGCACGGCGGACCGGGCGCCATCGGCGCCGATGACTATTCGCGCATGCACGCGCTGCCGGCGTCCCCGGTGCAGGAGATGGACGGCAAGCCCGCCCGGTTCCCGTTCAAGGCCTGCGAAGCGGGTGCGCCCCTGGAACGCTACGCGCTTTTCTGCAAGGTCCAGCATCCACGCGTCGAAGCGGGCCCGGTCAATGTTGGAGTAACTTCGCCGGTAAGTCTGCCGGAGGCCGGAGTCGAGGTCACGCACGTGCACGTGCCGCGGCTCCGGATGGACGCGAACGTGCCCCGGCAGAGCGAGCCGGAGCCGGGCGAGTGCGGCTTGCGCGTCAGGTGCAAGCAGCCCGCCGCAGCATCGGCCGCGTCCGGGCATGCCGCGGTCAATCAGGAGTGTTTGCGTGCCTTCAGGCAGGCTTGTTGCGGTGGCGCATCCGGCTGCGCCCGCGCCGACGATGAGGACATCATATATCTTGCCTGGCACACCCAAATACCGTTACCCTCTGGAAATAACCTGTTAGGCCTTGTCTTTTTTCACACGGATGGGGCGGAAAGTATTCATAAGGACGGGCAGGATGAGCAGGTCGCCGAGCAGGGCCGAGACCATTGTAAGGCTTGTAAGCAGGCCGAAGTACATGTTGGCGGAAAAGCTCGAAAATATAAGGGTTATAAAGCCACAAAAAAGAATTGCGGAGGTGAAGACTATGGGTTTGCCGGTGGTCTGGAGCGTGCGGAACATGGCGTTAACGTAGTTCTGGTCCTGGGCAAACTCGCGTTTGAAACGGCTGACGTAGTGGATTGCATCATCAACCGCAATGCCAAGCGCGATGCAGGGTATCATGGCTGTTGTAACGTTTATAGGTATTTTCAGAAAGCCCATAACTGCGGCTGTAATCATTATGGGAAGCGCGTTGGGCACTATGGTGATAAGGCCGACCCAGAGGTTTCTGAAGAGCAGCGTTATCACGACAAAGATGGAGATTATCGCCATGATAAGCCCCTTTATCTCGCCCTCGACGAGGATACGGCCCATCCTGGCAAAGAGCCGGGTGGAGCCGGTAAGCTCCGCCTCGTACTCGCCGGTGAGATGACCACTGAGGTAGTTTTCAACCTCGTTGACGATTCTGAGCAGGTCTTTTGAGGGGAGCTGGTGCAGCCGGGCGGTCACCCGCAGTGTTGTAAGGTTTTCATCCACGAGGTGAGCAAAAAGCCCCGTCTCCGAGCGGGCGCGCCTCACAAACTGCAAATGCTGCTCAGTTAGGAAAGACATCTCCTCGAGCAGGCTCTCCTCCCCCATCAGCTCCTTGTTCATAACTTTGACAACGCCGGCCACTGAGAAAATCTTGCCGACAGCGGGGAATGTGCGCAGGTATTTCTCGAGCCTGTCCACTTTTTTAAGGGTTTCCAGGTTTGCAACAGTGCCGCCCTCTGCGGCCCTGATAACCACGTCCATGGTGATGGAGCCGCCGAGGTGTTTGGAGACGAAGTCCTGCGCCTTCCTTACCTCTGTTTCGGGAGAGAAGTAGTTGATGAGGTTTGTCTCAACCTCGAGCTGCGAAATACCCAGAACAGAGAGGCCAACCAGGAGGAGGGCAATCAAGATTATCAGTCTTGGCCGCTTCTCGTTTATCCTCCCTATCCCTCGCAGCCCGCGAACAAGGAACGGGTGCACTTTTTCGACAGGTCGCTGCTCCACCTTTGAGTAAAGCAGAACACTAGGCACGAAGGTCATTGCAATCAAGAATGCCACCATAGCCCCGAAGGCGGCGAACAGGCCTGTCTCGATAATGGTGGGCACTTCGCTTACCGTAAGGGAGGCAAACCCCAGCGCAGTTGTGACTGCCGTTAAGAGGCACGGCCAGCCGACATGAGTGATGGCCTCCTGCAGTGCAGGTCTTCGATCCGTTTGCACATGCAGCTCATCCTGGTACTGGGCGAAGACGTGAACTACAATAGCCACGCCGATGGCGATTATCAGGGGCGGGAGTATTGTGGAGCCAATGGTAATTCTGCCGACAGTTAACTGCATCACGCCAGCCGTCCACAGCACGCACATCAGAACAGTGGCCAGCGGCAGGACCACGGCCCGCCACGACCGGAAGACGTAAAACAGCAACAAGCCTATCATCAGCATCACAAGAGGTGTGAAGACCTTCAGGTCACGCGAGACATAACGCTCCATCTCCGTCGAGAAGACGGGCGGGCCTGCGAAGTAAAAGCGCTCGTTGAGGCTGCTTGAAGCGGCAATCTCTTTTATCTGCCTGACAAGCCGCCTCTTGTACGCATCGTCGCCCGGCTTGTTCACGATATGGGCAGCCACCGCGGCCGCCTTGCCGTCGGCCGATATGATATTCTCGACGTAGAGGCTGTTTCCCAGTATGCGGTTACGCAGCCCGGCCATGCCTTCGGCACTTTCTGGCAGGGCCAGCCCGCCCTCGCTGTTTCGCTCAATAAAGTCAACGACCCTGAGCCTGCCCTGCGAAGCTCTGAAATCACTGACTGTAGTGAGGCTCGTGACCCTGAGCACATCTTCGAGCTGCGCAATCTGTCTGCTTATCCTGTCTATGGCGCTGAGGTGCTTCTTTGAGAAGATATCGTCGGAGCGGTAGGCGAGGACTATCAGCTCGTCGCCGCCGAACTGTTCGAGGAACTTCTCAAGCTGCTGGAAATCTTTGTTGTGCGATGGGAAGGCGGCCCGGACGGAGTTGTCTATGTGCAGGCGCTGCGCGTAGTATGCAAGGACTACTGTAAGCAGGATGCCAGCCGCGAGCACGAGCTTTGAGTACTTGAGCACAAAGCGGGAAAACTTCTGCATCTTCGCCCCTCAAGCAGGTCTGATTATTCTGCCAGTTCCGTTCACCAATACTTATCCTACCAGAAAAAACATTCTTTTCAACCCGCAGAATGCGGCAGGGATGCAAACTTTTCAGGGAAGCGGCGAGATTGCCGGTGTTACCCGACCTCGCTGTAGCGGCCGGTGGAGTCGGGGATGTAGGTGCCTCTTGGCACACAGTTTTTGTGGCCAAGCGTGTCCAGGATGCGCTCTGTGTCCTGCTTCTCGCACCTGATGCAGACGCCGCAGTCCGAGCTCACCTCTCTCGGGACAGGCACAACCTTGATTTTGAAGCCTGCCTTCTTGAGAATTTTTTCCGCCTTGAGGACGTAATGAATCGAGTCATATATCAGGATTGGTTTTGCCTCTTTCAACGCCCGGACACCTCCTCGACGGCCTTAATGACAGTATCCACCTCCCCGGCGGTTGTGAAGTATGACATGCTTATGCGCACCGTGCCTGCGGGGAATGTGCCGATAGTTTTGTGCGCCGCCGGGGCGCACTGCAGGCCTACTCTTACCGCTATGTCAAACTCATCCTCAAGCATTTCGGCAACTTCGGAGGGCTGCTTGCCGGAGATGTTGATTGAAACTGTTGCAGTCTGCTTCCGTGGGTCGCACGGCCCGTAGATTGTCACGGCCGGTATTGCCCCGAGGCCGTCAAGCAGGCGCTGCGTCAGTTCCTGCTCATGTGCCCTGATCTTTTCAACACTTTCCGAAAGGACAAACTCGACCCCTGTTAGAAGCCCCGCCACGCCGACGGTGTTAGGAGTGCCGCATTCAAGCATATCGGGCATGAAATCGGGCTGCTCCTCCCTCTCGGACTGCGAGCCTGTGCCGCCCCTGAAGACCGGGACAATGTCCGTGTCCCGCGCCACGCAAAGCCCGCCCACTCCCGGGGGGCCGAAGAGGGCTTTATGGCCGGTGAACGCGAGCACGGAGATGTTCGATTTCTGGAAGTCTATTGGCAGCGCGCCTGCGGTCTGCGCTGCATCCACCACAAGCGGAACGCCCTTTTCCGCCAGTACGGAGCCAAGTTTCTCTATATCAAGAATCGTGCCCACCACGTTGGAAGCATGGTTCACAACAGCAAGCCGGGTGTTTTCCCTGACCGCGCCGGCGAATTCTTCCACATCCACAAAGCCATTCCTGTCCGCCTTGATGACCGTGACCTCGATGCTCTTCTCCCTGGCCAGGTACCGCAGCGGCCGCATGACAGAGTTGTGCTCCATCGAGGTTGTCAGAACGCGGCCGCCGCCGCGCAGCATACCGTGAAGCGCTATGTTTATGGCCTGTGTCGCGTTGGCGCTGAAGGCGATACGGCTTGAATCGGGCATGTTGAAAAGCTGCGCGAGCGCTTCCCTCGCCTCAAAGATTATCCGCCCGGACTCGACAGCAAGGCGGTGGGAGGAGCGGCCCGGGCTGGCGCAAACCTCACGCATGAAAGAATCCATGGCATCATACACCGCATCAGGCTTGCGCCTGGTCGTTGCAGCATTGTCAAGGTAAATCATCCCAGTCACCATCCAGTTAGCGCCCGGTTTTGCCGTCTTGAAGTTGCTATCGGCTGTACCCTTTTCTGATTATAGCAATTTGCCCGTACATGTCCAGAAAGAATTGCCGGATGCAGGTACTTTTCCAGCACCCGGCGGCGCCTTTTTTGGCCTTGACTCGCAAACTGGCCGCCGTATAATCGTTCTCTCGTCACTTCGCGGTCATTGGAGGCAAAGCAGCATGTCCGGGACAATAGCAGCAAGTGTCAAGCAGCCTGACCTTTCCGGCCTCGACGAACTGCTCGAGAGCTTCTCCCTGGAGCCCGGCTCCACGCAGCGCAGCGTGCTTATACCTGTGCTTCAGGCAATTCAGGAGCGCTACGGCTGGCTGCCGAAGGATGCGCTGAGGCGTGTGAGCGAGCATTTCGGGATACCGCTCTCCAACATATACGGGGTGGTGACTTTCTACGCCCAGTTCTATCTTGCGCCCCGTGGCCGCCACACGGTGCGCTGCTGCCGGGGTACAGCCTGCCACGTCCGCGGCGCTTCGATTGTTCTATCCACGATTGAGCAAGTTCTCGGCGTAGGCGATGGTGAAACCACGCCGGAGATGGCCTTCACAGTGGAGACTGTCGCATGTCTGGGAACCTGCTTTCTCGCTCCCGTAATGATGATTGATGAGAATTACTACGGCAAGCTCGATGCGAAGAAGGTGCGCCAGGTATTCAAAGAGTTTCGCAAGGCTGTTGAATCACCGGAGGCAAAGTGAAACGAATACAGTCGCGTGAACAACTTGAAAAACAACAGCAGGAACTTCAAAAGAAGCACAGCCCCGACAAGACCCGCATCCTTATCTGTCATACCGGCTGCAAGGCAATGGGCGCCGACGAGCTGCTGAAAGCCTTCAGGGAAGAACTTGCCAAAGCCAATCTGCAAGAACAGGTCGAAATCGTCGAGACTGGCTGCCACGGCTGCTGCGCCGGCGCGCCAGTCATTGCAATAGAGCCGGCAGGTATTGTCTACCACAGGGTACAGCCTGAGAACATCGCTGAAATAATCAACAAGACCGTCAAGACTGGCGAGCCGGTTGATTCTCTCCCGGCAGATACCGAAGACGGCAAACCTCTCTACAAACGGGATGACATACCCTTCTACCGGCAGCAGCAAAAGATAGTGCTGCGAAATTGCGGCAAGATTGACCCTGCCAACTGGGAGCACTATGTTGCACGCAACGGCTACTCGGCGCTTGCCAAAGTCCTTGCCGAATTCACACCTGAGAAAGTCATAGACGAAGTTCTCCAATCAGGCCTGCGGGGCCGGGGAGGCGCAGGCTTCCCGACAGGAAAGAAGTGGCAGTTCGCCCGAAACGCGCCCGCGTCTCCCAAGTACATAATCTGCAACGCGGACGAAGGCGACCCCGGCGCGTTCATGGACCGCAGCGTACTCGAAGGCGACCCGCATACAGTCATCGAGGGAATGATTATCGGCGGCTACGCCATTGGCGCAAACAAGGGCTTCATATACGTCCGGGCCGAGTACCCGATAGCAGTCAGGCACGCGCACAAGGCACTTGACCAGGCCAGAGAGCTCGGAATGCTGGGGAAAGATATACTCGGCAGCGGTTTCGACTTCGACATAGAGGTGCGCGAGGGGGCCGGCGCGTTCGTCTGCGGCGAGGAGACGGCGCTTATCGCCTCCATCGAGGGCAGGCGGGGCATGCCGCGCCCGCGGCCGCCCTTCCCCGCCGTGAGCGGGCTCTGGGGCAAGCCGACCAACATCAACAACGTCGAGACCTGGGCCAACGTGCCGCCAATCATACTTAACGGCGCCCTGTGGTACTCCGGAATTGGTACTGAGACTTCCAAGGGCACAAAGATATTCGCGCTTGCAGGGAAAGTGAACAACACCGGCCTGGTGGAAGTGCCTATGGGCACCACAATCAGGCAGATAGTCTTTGATATAGGCGGAGGCGTGCCGGAAGGCACTGAATTCAAGGCAGTCCAGATAGGCGGCCCCTCCGGCGGCTGCCTGCCTGCGAAGTACCTTGACCTGCCGGTAGATTACGAGTCCGTCACCAGGGCAGGCGCCATAATGGGAAGCGGCGGGCTTATTGTCATGGACTCATCCACCTGCATGGTGGATATTGCACGCTACTTCCTCGACTTTGTCCAGGATGAGTCGTGCGGGAAATGCACACCCTGCAGGGTCGGCACCAAGCGCATGCTTGAAATACTCGAACGCATAACGCAGGGTCAGGGGCGCATGGAAGACCTTGATTTGCTTGAAGAGCTGGCCCTCTCTATCAAAGATGCATCGCTTTGCGGCCTCGGACAAACTGCACCCAATCCGGTGCTTACCACGTTGCGATACTTCCGCGACGAGTACGAGGCGCACGTTGTTGAGAAACGCTGCCCGGCCGGAGTCTGCAGAGCTTTGATAGAATATGTGATAGACGAGGAATCCTGCACAGGCTGCGGCGCATGCGCAAAGGCGTGCCCCCAGGACGCAATCTCAGGTGAGAAGAAAAAGCCGCACTTCATAGACAAGCAGAAATGCGTCCGCTGCGGTATCTGCATCAGCAGTTGCAAGTTCGAAGCGATAAACGTTGTATAGAAGCCATACAGGGAGCGCTCTTTGATGGACAACTCTGTTACCCTACACATTGACGGGAAGGAAGTAGAAGCACCTCCCGGCCAAACCATATTCCTGGCGGCGAGGACGGCTAACATCGAGATTCCGCACCTGTGCTACCACGACAGGCTGCCCGCGAGCGGCGCATGCCGCATGTGCGTCGTCGAGGTGGAGGGCGCCAGGGCGCTTGTAACATCCTGCACCACCCCTGTCGCAGAAGGCATGGAGATTCACACAAACAGCGACCGGGTGCGAAAGGCCCGCAGGATGATTATCGAGCTTCTGGTTAGCAACCACCCCCTCGACTGCATGACCTGCGAGAAGGCCGGAGACTGCAAACTCCAGGATTACGCCTACGAGTACGGCGTGGAGGGCTCCCGGTTCGAAGGTGAAAAGAACCTGCTCCCCATCCAGGATGACAACGGGTTTATTGTCCGCGATTACAGCAAGTGCATACTCTGCGGCCGCTGCGTCCAGGCGTGCGCCAGCGTGCGCTACCGCAACGCGATAGACTTCACCGGGCGCGGTTTTACGACCAAGATTGCCACCCCCTATGACGGCCCGCTCGACAAGGAAACCTGCGAGTTTTGCGGCGAGTGCGTCGCGGTCTGCCCCGTCGGCGCACTGACTGAGAAGTCACGCGCCGGCGGCGGCCGGGAGTGGGAGCTCAAGAAAGTCCAGACGACTTGCCCGTACTGCGGCGTTGGATGCACTCTGGAGCTTTCCGTGCGCGACGGGCGGATTATTCGTTCGACCGCGCCGGAAGGCGTGGGCGCAAACCAGGGCAGCCTGTGTGTCAAGGGCCGCTTCGGCCTCGAATTCGTCAACCACCCGGACCGCCTGCGCACGCCGCTTATTCGCAAAAAGGGCGAGCTGGCCGAAGCAACATGGGATGAGGCGCTGGACCTCGTTGCAGAGAAGCTAAAAGAAACAAAGGAGATGCACGGGCCGGATGCAATCGGTTTCTTTTCGAGCGCCAAGGCGACCAATGAGGAAAACTACGTGCTGCAGAAATTCGCCCGCGCCGTTGTGGGGACAAACAACGTTGACCACTGCGCGCACCTGTGACACAGCCCGACCGTGGCCGGTCTGGCCGCAGCGTTCGGCTCGGGTGCAATGACAAACTCCATCGAGGAAATCGAGCACGCAAGCGCGATTCTCGTTACAGGCTCCAATACCTCCGAGGACCACCCTGTAATCGCCACGCGAATAAAGAAAGCAGTGCGTGAGCATGGCGCGAAGCTCATTGTGGCAGACCCGCGGCGCATTGACCTGGTGGACTTCGCCGAGCTCTGGCTGCGCCAGCGCCCGGGGACGGATGTCGCGCTCTGCAACGCGATAATGAACATAATCATAAAGGAAGGCCTCGAGGCGAAGAAATACATCGCGGAGCGCACGGAAGGCTTTGAGGAACTCAAGGCCGCCGTGAAGGAGCATACCCTGGAGATGGCGGAAAAAATCACCGGCGTCCCTGCGGCTGACATCGTAAAGGCTGCCCGCATCATCGCCTCCGCGGATGCCTTCTCCATCCTGTATGCGATGGGGATTACACAGCACACGCACGGCACTGACAACGTCAAGACCTTGGCCAACCTCTCACTTCTCACCGGCAACATCGGCAAGGAATCCGGCGGCGTTAATCCACTGCGCGGCCAGAACAACGTGCAGGGCGCATGCGACATGGCGGCGCTCCCCAACGTCCTGCCCGGCTACCAGAAGGTAACTGACGAGGTCCTGCGCGGGAAATTCGAGGAAGCGTGGGGAAAAACTCTCCCCGACAAGGTTGGCCTCACCGTGGTTGAAATGGTAAACGAAGCCCTCAGCGGTAACATAAAAGCTCTTTACGTTTTCGGCGAGAACCCTGCCGTGAGCGACCCTAACCTCAACCACTCGCGCAAGGCGCTTGAAAAAGTTGATTTCCTCGTCGTGCAGGACATCTTCCTTACCGAAACAACCAAGTACGCTGACGTGGTCCTGCCGGGCGCATGCTTTGCTGAAAAAGATGGCACATTTACAAATACCGAGCGCAGGGTGCAGATGGTTCGCAAGGCTGTGGAGCCCCCCGGCGATGCCAGGCAGGACTGGGAGATATTCTGTAACCTCGCCGCGCGCATGGGTTACGAGATGCGTTACGAAAGCCCGGCGGAAATAATGGCTGAGGCAAACCATCTCACGCCGAGCTACGGGGGAATTACCTGCGACCGCCTGGAGACCTGCGGCCTCCAGTGGCCCTGCCCCGCCGAGGACCATCCCGGCACCAAGTTCCTGCACGCAGGCCAGTGCGTCCGCGGCAAGGGAAAGTTCCACGCCATCAGCTACAGAGAATCTGCCGAGCTGCCGGATAAGGAGTATCCGCTCCTGCTCACCACCGGCCGGATCCTCTACCAGTTCCACACCGGGACAATGACGCGCAGGGCTGCCTGCATCGAAGCCGTGGCGGGAAAGCCATTCATAGAAGTCAATGCCGAGGATGCCAGGGCGCTTGGAATCAAGGACAACGATACAGTGCAGGTACGCTCCCGCAGGGGCGAGATAAAGGTCACTGCCCTGGTGGGAAATATGGTGGCCCGGGGCGTGGTATTCATGCCGTTCCACTACAAGGAGGCGGCTGTAAACCTGCTTACCAACGATGCTCTCGACCCGGTGGCGAAAATCCCCGAGTTCAAGGTATGCGCAGTAGCTCTCGAAAAGGCCGACTCATAGCAGCCAGACTATGGAAGTAGATGTCCAGAAAAGCAAGGACTCCCGCGTCGCCAGGGCAAGGATTCACTTTTCCACCCGCGGCGACTGCGAGGTTGTGAACATCTCGGACGCCCTTGCCCGCGCCACGGCCCGGTGCGGCCTTAGCGAGGGAATTCTGACTGTTTTTTCTCCCGGCGCAACTGGGGCAATAACCACCACCGAGTTCGAACCGGGCTGCATCGCAGACCTGCAGGCATGGTTTGCGAAGCATGTCCCCGAAGACCCCGCCTACATCCATCATCGTTATCATGGCGATGGCAACGGCCACAGCCACCTGCGGGCCGCGCTGGTCGGGCCTTCACTGAACATCCCTTTCGCTGATGGCGAGCCGATACTCGGCACGTGGCAGTCGGTTGTATTTATTGACTTTGACAACCGCCCGCACCGCCGCGAGCTTGTCGTGCACTTCGTGGGAAGCTGACTCATTCCCAACAACATTTCTGCCCATAGATTTTTTTAATTTGCAGAACCCGCTGACGAAAAGAGAGTCTAAAAAAGA
>CAYWBA010000051.1:0-1347 GCA_964455955.1 uncultured Planctomycetota bacterium
CAAGTTCATTGCACTGCTCGGGGGTTTCGCAGTGGAACATAGCATACAGGTTGTAGGGCCATTCCGGCAAGGTCTTTCTCTGGTAGCAGTGGGTGACCTGCTCGAGCTGTGCCACTTTGCTGCCGAAAACTTCCACTTCCTCGCCGGGCACCTTCCAGACGACCATGGCGTTGGCGCTGAGGCCGATACGGCGCTGGTCGAGCACTGCCCCGAAGCGGCGAATCAGCCCTGCGTCTTTGTAAGAGCGAATTCTGTCAAGCAGGTCCTCGCGCTCGATTCCAAGCTGCGCAGCCCTGGCGGCGAAAGGCTCCCGCTCAATTGTCAGACCGGGCGAGAGGGCGTTTATAGTTTGCCAGTCAGACAGTGTCAAAAGCAACTTTCGGGGTGGTATTTCTCTAGCGGCTCCCGTTGCGTTTTGCGAGGTTTGCTCTGCACTGCCAAGCTTGAATCTCAAGTCTATTTTGAACTTGCGCACAACTGGAAGCTCGAGCAGATTAACTTCTCCAAAATCTCGTGAGAGGCCGTTCAGTATCCCGTCTATCCTGCGCCGCGAAGGAGCGATTAGTGTAAACCAGACGTTGTATTCTGCTTCCTCGTGTCCTCGCAGGTAGTTGTGAGTCACCTCCTTGTGCGAATTAACAGCCTCGACAAACTGTTTCAGGTACGTCCCGGCTACTTTGGCGCCTATCAGGGTGCTTGAGTATCCCAGCCGTTTTGAATCGAAAATGGGGGCGATTCTCCTTATTATGCCTTCCTTAACAAGGATGCCGAGCCGGTCAAGCAGCTTGTCCTCTGTGACGGCCAGCTCCTCGCCGAGTCGTGCGTAAGGCTGTGCAACAATGGGGAAATCGCCCTGGATGCGTGTCAAGATTTGCCTGTCAATATCATTCAATCTGCTATTCTCCTGAGGAAGATGGCGTGTAAGGACAGTAGGGCTCCGGGGTAAGGTAGTCGCCGCTTGAAGCATAGGCGCGTGCCCTGCAGCCGCCGC
Organism: uncultured Planctomycetota bacterium; assembly: GCA_964455955.1. Lineage (GTDB taxonomy): Bacteria > Planctomycetota > SKW154 > SKW154 > DAOVDS01 > CAYWBA01. The sequence goes on from CAYWBA010000051.1 coordinate 992, forward strand.
AGACGCGTATGAACTCGCAACGCCCGCATTTGCCCTTGTAGAGCTGCAGGTTACGCAGCTCGCGAAACACCGGGGCGCTTTCCCACAGACTCGCAAACCCCCGCTCGCGCACGTTGCCGCAGGGGACCTGCAGGTATCCGCAGGGCTGAAGCTCGCCTGTATGCGAGATAAAGCAGAATGAGACACCTCCCAGGCAGCCGCGGGTCATGGCGTGCAGGTGGCCGGGACGGCTTGCGACTCGCGGGCGCTCTTTATGCATCTGTGCGCCCTGCCCTTGCATCTGCGCGGCAATGCGGTAATACTGCGGCGCGCAGGTGGGCTTTATCTGTATCGAAACCTCCCTGCTCTTCCTGTAT
>CAYWBA010000051.1:1357-12802 GCA_964455955.1 uncultured Planctomycetota bacterium
CTGAGAGTTCAAAAGGCTTCATATCCTCGGCGCGGCCGGTAGGCACAAGCAGGAATACGTGAAAGGCCTCTGCTCCAAGACGCTCGGACAGGTCAAGCAGCCGGGGCAGCTCCTCGATATTCTTCTTGCTTATAGTTGAGTTGACCTGGAATGAGAGTTCCCCCTCCTTCGCCATTTCTATCCCTTTCAGGCTCTTTTCGAAAGCGCCGGCAACAGCACGGATGCTGTCATGTGTTTCCGGGTCCGCCCCGTCTATGCTCACGCTTATACGCATCACGCCGGAATTCTTGAGGTTGCGTACAATCTGCGGTGTAAGCAGCGTCCCATTTGTGGCGAGGACGACCCTGAGCCCCTTATCCGTCCCGTAACGTGCGATGTCGTAAACATCTTCCCGGAGCAGAGGTTCACCGCCGGTGAGAATGAGAATCGGTTTTGCGACGGATGCTATCTGGTCAATCAGGGCAAACGCCTCGCCGGTGTCAAGCTCATCGGGGTGAACTTCGTCAACGGCGCTGGCCCTGCAGTGGATGCAGGAGAGGTTGCAGCGCCTTGTAATCTCCCAGGCGAGGAGCCTTAAATCCGCCGGCAGAGGTGCGAGCCTGTCAGCTACTTGAGCCATTGTGCGGCATCCTTTGCCCAGTAGGTGATTATAATGTCGGCCCCGGCACGTTTGAAGCCTGTGAGCATCTCAAGAACCACTCTCTTCTCATCGAGCCAGCCGGCATTGGCTGCAGCCTTGGCCATTGCATATTCCCCGCTAACGCTGTAGCAGGCGAGGGGGTACCCGAAGCGCTCTTTTACCCGGAAGATTATGTCCTGGTATCCAAGCGCCGGTTTGACCATAACCATATCGGCGCCTTCTTCTATGTCGAGCTGGACTTCCCGGAGTGCCTCGTTTGCGTTGGGCGGGGCCATCTGGTAGGATGTTCTGTCGCCGAATGCAGGTGCACTCTCGGCCGCATCCCGGAACGGGCCGTAAAAACTTGAGGCAAACTTGGCTGCATAAGCGAGAATGGCAATATCCTCAAGACCTTCCCTGTCCAAAGCGCTCCTGATTGCCTGGACCTGGCCGTCCATCATGGCCGAGGGGGCCACAATATCAGCTCCCGCATGGGCCTGCGAGACTGCAGTCTTGGCGAGCAGGCCAAGAGTAGCATCGTTGTCAACTGTTGCGTTCTCACCCTCACCCTTGAGCATTCCGCAGTGGCCGTGGCTTGTATATTCGCAGAGGCAGGTGTCGGCAATTACGAGAATTTCCGGTGCTGCTTCTTTAATGGCTCGTGTCGCCTGTTGAATTATTCCCTCATCATCGTAGGCGCCTGAAGCAGTCTCATCCTTCTGGGGCGGGATGCCAAACAGAAGTACGGCAGGGATTCCAAGCTCCTGTGCTTCCCGCGCCTGCTTTGCCGCGAGGTCAACCGAAAGCTGTGCCTGGCCGGGCATAGATTCAATTGGCACCTCAACATTTTCGCCGGGCCGGACAAAAAGCGGCATCACGAGGTCGTTTGTGGAAAGGCGCACTTCCTGGAGCATGTCTCGCATCTTTTTACTTGAGCGAAGCCTTCTGAGTCTTAGCAGGGGGTAACGCATTTTAATATCTCCATTTTAAGGAAGTTGCTCGGATATTTCTTCTTCAGTAAGATAGCAGGCGGGGTCTTCTGCCCACGGGTCGCCGTGGACCGCTTCCGCACGGGCACGGAAGTTGCCGTTGCATATCTCGAGGTAGCCGCAGCGAGCGCACCTGCCTTTGAGCAGCGGTTTCCTGTCCCGGAGTGCGCCGAGCAGCGGGTTGGAAGTATCTGTCCATATTTCAGAGAATTTCCTCTCCTTGACGTTGCCGAGAGTATGATTGCTCCAGAACTGGTCGGGGTGGACATCGCCGACGTGGTCTATGTCACCTATTGCAATGCCGGTGCGGTTGCCGCCGTTTATACGCAGGAGCTTCAGTATTTCTTCAGCCCTCTGCGGCATTTCTTTCTTCGCCCTGCGGTAGAGATAAACGCCATCAACATGGTTGTCCACTGTGAGGATTTCAACATTCCTTTCGGCGAACTCCAGAGTCTTCTCATATATGAGGTCAACAGCATCACGCTTTTGTGAATTGTCAATATCCTGCTCCAGCATCTGGCTGCCGCGGCCGCAGTAAACGAGGTGATAAAAGCAGACGCGCGGAATGCCTTCCTTTTCGATAAGGTCAAAGATTGCAGGCAAATCCTCGAAGTTTTCTTTTGAAAGGGTAAGGCGAAGCCCCGTTCGCACGTTGTTGTCGAGGCAATTCTTCATCCCTTCAAGCGCCTCTTTGAAAGCGCCTTTCTTACCTCTCAACCGGTCGTTAGCCTTTTCAAGCCCGTCAAGGCTGATTCCCGCATACGAGAAACCCGCGTCAGCTATGCGTTTCACCGTGTCCTTGTCTATTAAAGTGCCGTTGGTTGAGAGGACTGCGCGTAACCCTTTGCCAATGGCATATTTGCCAAGCTCGAAAATATCTTTTCGCAGCAATGGCTCCCCGCCGGAGAAAAGAATCACCGGCACGCCATATTCGGCAAGGTCGTCAATCATTTCTTTTGCTTCTTTTGTGGAAAGTCCCTTTTCCTCCTTCTCCTGTGTCGCGTCGTAGTAGCAGTGAACGCAGCGGAGGTTGCATACTTTGGTGCAATTCCAGACAACAATAGGCCGCACTTCGTTCCTGCCTGACCTCTTATAGCGAAGATGGTCGTGCTGATTTTGAGTTCCGCATAGCAGGCGCGTGAAAGCAATCATTGTTCCGCCTTTCGAGAGAAGTATTCAAGTATCGCCTGAATAAGGCCAGCAATTGTATATTCCGTTGCCTCTATTTCAACGTTGAGCCCGAGCTTGCGCACAGTTTTCGAGGTTACCGGGCCGATTGAAGCGACCTTGATTTTTCGCAGCTTCAGAGCAGGTTTCCTGTCGAAAATGCCGGCCGACTTGGCGAAGTTCCGTACTGTTGAAGAGCTTGTGAAAGTTACGATATCTACTCCATCACTAAGTATCTGCATAAGCTCGCGCTTGCACTCCACCGGAACAGTTCTGTAAATTGAGATGACATCAACCTTTGCGCCAAGCTCTTTCAAACCGCGTGGCAAAGTGCTCCGTGCGTGCCTGGCTCTTGGTATGAGGATTCGTTTGCTGGAAACTTTTTCTTCTAAAGCTTTAAGCAGGCTCTCGGCGATGAAATTCTCCGGCACGAGGTCTGCGCGAATGCCGTATTCTTCAAGTGCTTTCGCAGTTCCCGGGCCTATTGTGGCGATTTTTATACCGCCGAGCGAGCGCGAGTCTCCGCCGAGTAAATGGAGGCGCTCGAAAAAGTATGAGACGCCGTTTGCGCTTGTGAAAATAAGCCAGTCGTACTGTGCTTTCCTGCCTGCTTTAAGCAGCTTTTTTATAGCACCGTCTGTGCGGGAATAGTTTGATAGAGGTTTTATTTCAATTGTCGGCAGGATGATAACCTGCGCCCCCAGCTCGCCAAGACGGTCGGCAAGTATCCCGGCCTGGTGGCGCGGTCGGGTTACAAGGATTTTTCGGCCAAAGAGCGGTCTTGACTCAAACCAGTTGAGCTTTTCTCTGTATTTTACAACTTCACCGACAACAAGCACTGCCGGCGGCTTGATGGATGCCCTGGTTGCGGCATCTGCGATTTTACCAAGGGGCGCGGTTATTGTTCGCTGCCTTGGGGTGCCTGCGTTGCTTATAACTGCGGCGGGGGTTTTGTGCTGCATGTGCTTCCCGCCGCCGCGTGTCAGCTTGTTTACTATCCGGCGCAGGTTTGAAACTCCCATGAGAACGACAAGCGTGTCAGCAGCGTATGAGAGAGCTTTCCAGTTGATTTGAGAAACTTCTTTGTCCGACCTTCTGTGGCCAGTGGCAAATGCTGCCGAGGCTGCGCAGTCCCTGTGTGTTACCGGTATGCCCGCGTAAGCGGGCGCCGCTAATGCGCTTGTTACGCCGGGGACTATCTCAAAGGGAATATGGTTTTCACTTGCGGCAAGCGCCTCTTCCGCGCCTCTTCCGAACAGGAAAGGGTCGCCGCCCTTTAAGCGCACGACTGTTTTGCCCTCCTTTGCCTTCTTGACAAGAAGAGCGTTTATCTCCTCTTGAGGCATAGTATGTTTGCGTGCCCTTTTGCCGACGTGTACTTTCTCGCACTCAGGAGATGTCAGCGTTAGTATGCTGAGGTCTATCAGGCTGTCATAGCATACTACGTCGGCTTTTTTCAGGCATTCCGCCGCCTTGAGAGTCAGAAGCCCCAAATCGGACGGGCCGGCACCCACTATGTATATTTTTCCCATCATGGCTTTTTAAGGTGTCAACTCCTTCAATATCTTATCCGCACCGCCGTCAAGAAGATCATTCGCCATACGTTCCACGAGGCGGTCTGCTTCAGAGCTTGCAGCTGAAAGCTCTCCTCGAAGCAGCTTTTTCCCATCGGGGCTACAGATAGCGCAGGAGAGTTTTACTTTCTCACTATTAACTTCCGCCAGAACACCCACCGGCATGCGGCAACCTCCACCGAGTTTGCGCAGAAGCTCTCGCTCAAGCGCGGAAGCGAGTCGGGCATTTGAATCTTCAATACTCTTAAGTGTTTCGTTTAATTGCTTGTCGTTTTCCCTTGTCTGAATCGCAAGAAACCCCTGGCCTGCAGCGGGAAGGACTATGGAGAAATCTATAGTTTCTGTTATGAGGTCTTCCAGCCCGAGTCGCTTGAGTCCCGCAGATGCGAGGATTATCGCGTCCAGGTTGTGCTCTCCGAGTTTTTTCAGGCGGGTATTGACGTTTCCTCTTAGCGGCACTATGTTGAGGTCTGCCCTGTAAGCGAGGAGATGTGCCTTTCGCCTCGGGCTGCCTGTGCCGACTGCAGCCCCCTGTGGCAGCTCGTCAAGCCCTTTTCCATCCTTGGACACAAGCACGTCGTGGGCGTCTTCGCGCGCGGGGACGGCAGCAATTATCAGCCCTTCAGATATATCTGTCGGCAAGTCCTTGAGGCTATGGACGGCGATGTCAATCTCTTTCTCAAGAAGGGTGCGTTCTATCTCCTTGGTGAAAAGGCCCTCACCTCCGAGTTGCGCCATCTGCGCCTTATCCCACTTGTCGCCGGAGGTCTTAATGGTCTTTATTGTAATTTCAACCCCAGGCAAAACTTCTTTGAGCATGGCCTCGACAGCCTTTGTCTGCGCCATTGCGAGCATGGAGCCTCTTGTGCCTATTGTTATCTTCCGGATGCGCTCACTCAATCTACTGCTTCACTTTCAAGCACTTGTTTGAGAAATTCTCGCGCCTCAGCAACGCTTTCGCCTTCAAGAAGCATGTTGGCAAGTGTGTACAGTGATTCCTTTCGTTTCTCGGGGCTTTCTGTCTTTGCCATAAGTTGCGTGCGGGCCTCCGACAGGAAGGCCGTGATTTCAGTGTATTTCCTTTCGTCAAATATCTCTTCGAGCTTTTTGCGCAGAAGGCTGGCAAGCGCGGGCACTTTGCCATCAGTTGAAACTGCAATAGTCAGGTGGCCGCGCCTGAGGACTGCGGGTACGAAGAACGAGCACTCGCCCGGTGTATCAGCAACGTTGTGAAGGACACCTCGCTTTTTGGCCTCTTCTACGACGGAGCGATTGAGGCTTTTGTCATCAGTTGCGGCTACCACGAGGAACGCGCCCTTGAGGTCGCCCGGCTGATAGACGCGGTCTATGTGCTCGACCTTGCCTTCGGACGCAAGCTTCTCAAGAGCAATGGTGAGTGAAGGGCTTATGATACGGACACTTGCTGCGCACGCAACCAGCGAGAGGACCTTCCTCTGGGCAACCTGGCCGCCTCCCACCACGATGCATCTTCTGCTGTCCACATCAAGACAAATCGGGTAACATCGTTCCATCTCTTCTTTCCTGCCCTGCCGGGCCGTCAGGTCTATCGGTCTTCCGCCGGTAAGTCCTTGATTGTAGTCTGCAATAACGCTTTGAGTCAAATAGTAAAACGGCAGTATGTGGTTGAAAAACCTGATAATGTAGCAAAATTGCAACAGAAAAAGCCCTTTATAACCTATATACTACAAAGCTGTTCTGGCAATGAGTCTGGTATCCTTTCTGAAAACCGTTGACAACCGAAAGTTAGATTGTTATTATTTGCACGAATTGAGTTTGGCTTATTGCTGAAGGTGGGAACAGTGCTTGCACAAAGACATGTTGAGGCCCTGAAGGAGATAGTGGGAGAGAAGTTTGTCAGCACGGACGAGTTTGACCTGCTGTGCTACTCGCGTGACCTGGCTTCTTCCATCCCCGACGACCTGCTCAAAAGCTACGGCATGATCGGCGCAGAGGCGGTGGTCCTGCCCTCGGACGCGGAGCAGATATCAAAGATACTCGCCTACGCGAACAGGCACGATATTCCGATAACCACACGCGGCGCCGGTTCCTGGGCGCTGGGGGGGACCCTGCCCATGGAGGGCGGCATAGTCGTTGACACGACAAAGCTTGATAAGATTCTCGAGTTCAACGCCCAGGACGAGTATATCCGCGTCGAGGCTGGCGTTGAGTGGAAGCGCGTGGTTGACCTCGCCGAGAAGAGAGGTTTTGTGATGGGCGCAAACCCCTCAAGCGGCGCTTCGGCGACAATCGGCGGGTATATCGCGACTGGCGGCGGCGCCGGTATCGGCCTTGCCGAGTACGGGAGCGTTGGCAACCAGGTGGTCTCGCTCAGGGTAGTCCTTGCCGATGGGCGGATTATTGAGACTGACCCCTGGTCGTCGCACTACTTCGTGGGCAACGAGGGGACGCTCGGAATCATAACTGAAGCTGTCCTTAAAGTATTCCCGTTCCCGGGCCGCAAGCACTATATGTTCGGCGTTGACCCGATGGCCAAAGGCGTGGAGCTTCTCAAGAAAGTCTCCGCCATGCATCCTTACTACGTCTCGTTCCTCGACAGGGGCTTGTTGTCCATGATAAACGAGGCAAAGGGCCACCACACCAGGGAGAGCGACCTGACGATTTCAATAGCCTTCAACGGCACGCAGAAGATGCTTGAGAAGATTGACAAGCAGGTTGAGGAAATCTTTGAAGGCTGCCATAAGTTCTCCGGGGAGGAAGCGAAAGAGGAGTGGAAGGAGCGCTACCGCATAGGGCTTGCGTTCAAGAAGCTCGGCCCAAGCCTAATGGCGCAGGACTTCCGCGTGCCGCTGAGTTCGGTGAAGGAAACTCTGCAGGAGCTTGCATCAATTTGCAAGGGCGACAGGTGGGGCGCGGAATCACTCGCTGGCGAGAATGGCTCGGTAATCCTCGCTGTCATGATACTCGCGGATGAGCGCGACAAGACAGACTACATCCGCAAGTTCGCCTATGCAGGGGACATGGGAGCACTGGCCAAGAAGATGAACGGGGCGCCCTTCGGCCTGGGCCTGCATAACGCGATTCATCTGCAGGACCTCTACGAGCCCAGGGCGATTGAGACGCTCAGGAAGATTCGCAAGCATTTCGACCCGGTCAACATTCTCAATCCCTCCAAGACAACCCAGGCGCGTATCCCACAGATGTTTATCAACCTTTCCATGATGTTCATGCGGGGAATTCCGGAAGTTGTTGGCCTGGGCCTCAAGGTCGCGGCGGCCCTGCCTTCTGAACTTACGAGATTCGGCCTGAAGATTATCGGGAGCGGCATAAAATGAGCACTGCACCACCGACAAAAGAACAGATGATTCATGACCTCTACACGTGCGCATCCTGCGGTTACTGTCGCTTTGCCTGTCCCATTAACAAGGAGCTGGGGTTCGAGTCCAAGTCAGTTAGAGGCAAGCTGCTCATCTTCCGCAAGCTCCTTGAAGGCAAGCTCGACTGGTCAGACGAGAAGGTCCGCGACGCGGTATTCCAGTGCGCGCAGTGCGAGGCGTGCAAAGTCATGTGCCCGACCGGGATAGACTTTGTCGCAATCAACCAGGTGCTCCGTGAGGAGCTTGCCAGGCGCGGCAATCTCCTCGACATGCAGAAGATGGTCACAGACATCATCGTGGAGAAGAAAAACCCCTATAACGAGCCTTGGGAAGACCGCACCAGCTGGACAGGTGGTAAATGGGAGAACCCGCCGAACGCGGAGTACCTCTATTTCGTAAGCTGCACCGCGGCCTATTCGGTGAACCGAATCGCCAAGTCGGTGGTAAAAATTTGCAAGGCGGCCGGTATCGAGTTCGCGATAAGCGGCAAAGAGGTCTGCTGTGGCAACCCGCTTCTGCGCATCGGCCAGCGCGAGAAGTTCGATGAACTTCTCGAAGGCAATGTGAAGATGTTCAAAGAGCTGGGTGTGAAAACTGTCTTCACCGCCTGCGCGGGCTGTTATAAGACTCTCTCGCGTGACTATCCCAAAGGAGACTACGAGGTCCTCCACTTCGCGGTGCTTATGGACAGGCTGATAAAGGAAGGCAAACTTTCCTTCACGAAGCCGCTTCCTAAGAAGGTTATTTACTTTGATGGCTGCGACATTGGCCGCCATTGCGGTATCTACGAGGAGCCGCGCAGGGTTCTGCGGGCGATACCGGAGATTGAGCTGATTGAGTTTGATTACAACCGCGAGGAGGCGATGTGCTGCGGCGGGCCGCTGGTGGGTTCTTTTCCTGAGCTCGCCACCGACATACCGGTAAGGCACGTGAACGAGGCTGTAGAGAAAGGCGCCGATGTGCTCACCGCCGCCTGCGGAGCCTGCATGATAAACTTCAAGGAAGGTTCCAAGAAGGCAGGCAAAAAGCTTAAAATCGAAGACTTCACCATGCTTGTAGCAAAGCAGTTGTAAAGGAGCCGGTCAGGTGGCGCTCATTGAAAAAATTTCCCAGGACGTGGTTACAATACCGGCCGAATGGTCTGTAGGTGACGCTTACGGCAAGCTGGACGGGCGAGTGTTATGCGTGGAGCCGCTGAGCGCCAGGATGTCAGTGGCAGATTTCATAATCGGCGGGGGATTCGGCTGGGGCTCGCTTAAGCAAGGCTCTTTTGCCTCGAAGCTCTACAAGGTTCAGACCGATAAATTCACCTTCGGGTCCAATTACTCGACAAGCGTAAACGCGGGTTATCCACTGCACCGGCTTGTCGAGGGAATGCCGCACGAGATTTGCCCCGACCCTGACGCGAAGATACTCAGGGTCACAGTACCGGTTCGGCCCAAACCCGAAGTGAAGGCGCTCTTCCGGCCCTGCGCCCTGACAGACGTTGCGGTGCCGCCTCCTGCGGCGAACTTCGTGTGGGCCAACGGCGCAGCAGCCTCGGCCCTCGGTCTCCCGCAGGCTGGCTCGGTTGCCTTCTTTACGGAGTTCGAGGCCGAAGGCGAGGGAGAACCGGTTGAAGGTGTTTGGGAGAAAAGGTTTTTCGAAGACTCGTTGCCGGAAGGGCACAGGCTTCTGAAAATACTGACAGTCAAGTCGAACCTCGGCAAGCTGGAGGAAAAGTCGAAGCAAGCTGGCGGCTTCTTCGTGTGCCTGTGGACGCACCTGGGAGTTCTGGCGTGTGTCTCGGGCGCTGAAAGTGCACTTGGCGAGATTGAACGTGAAGCGCTTGGGCTTGCGTTGACGTTTGCGGTTCCGAAAAAGAGGCACGAATAGCGGAGCAGGTGAGCAGGAGAGCAATGAAAATCTCCTCTCAACTGTCTCCTGTCAACTTACTTGAAAATCGGAGATTTTCATGGGTCTGTTTGAGGAGCTTAAGAGAGAGCCCGCATCTCATCCGAGGATATTGGACTATCTGCGCTGGGCTGTCCTTGCCGTCCTTGTGGCAATTGTCCTTGTGGCGGCTGTTATCATGGGAATACTGGTTGTTGCAGGCGAGGGCGCGGCCGAGTTCATCGAGAATCTCCTGCATCACATCTATATTCATTACGGGCTGATACCTGTACTAATTCTGCTCCTGATTGTTGCTGTAGCCGCGGTTGCGTTCGTGGTGCAGCTCATATTTACCTGTATAGTCTACTGGAAAGCTTATGCACAAAAGCGTGAGGAAAAGGACGATACCACAGAGAAGCCCGCCCTGCTGGCAAAACCCGATGCAAAAACAGGCTGGACCAAGGGATACTACCAGGGGGTTGTGCTGCTCCTCACCAACGTGCTTCTCGCAGTGCTCCTCGTTGCGGGTGCAGTCTACGCCCTGGGTTATATCGGGATTGACGTTGCCGAGCAGCCCGCATTTTGCACCATGTGCCACGAGGTTATGGACCCGTCGTATAACTCTTACGCCGCCTCGACCCACAAGGGTGTCCATTGCGGCGCGTGCCACAACGACCCGGGCGTTAAGGGATTTGTCAAGGGCGAGGTTATTGCGCCGATTAAGGAGGGCTGGCTGCAAGCCGCCCAGGAGTATCATCTCGACGAGCCTTTTGTTGTGCCGATTAACAATCATAGCTGCCTTGGCGGCGAGTGTCACAAGGAAAAGCGGCTCCGCGAGGAGACATTCCACCACGGCGGCCTTGTGTTTCGCCACGACAAGCATCTTGACCTGAAGCACGGCGGCAAGCCCCTGACCTGTGCAGCGTGCCACACCTACGACAAGAATGTCCATATGAAAATTGACAACCGCGTCTGCGGCCTGTGCCACTTCAGCGACAAGTTCACGGCCAAACAGCCCACATGCGAGGCCTGCCATGTGGCAAGGTCCAAGCTAAAGGATGAACAGAAAGAGTTGATTCACCGCGAGGTGGCCGACTTCGCGAAGCAGGCTTGTAGCAACTGCCATGAGGCCAAAAGGTCAAAGCTCGCTCTTGAGCCGGATGCCTGCGGGAAGAGATGCCACCATCATCACAAGGGAAAAGAAAAGTCACTGGAAGGGCACAAATCCGAAGATATTCACAAGATACACAGGCATGCCAGGTGCATGCTCTGCCACAGGGCACCTGAGCATAAGATTAGCTCGGCGAAATTCAAGTCTGTTCCAATGGATGTGTTCGGCAAGAGATTTGCCCATGAGGCGCACACTCCTATGGACTGCGCCAGATGCCACACCGAGGTGGCTGGGCATTTTGCGCTGGCCCTGAAGAACCACGGCGACTGCAACGCCTGCCACCACGGCGTGCCCGGGGGCTGCGAAGCTTGCCATTATACTCAAGGCGGGCTTTTCCAGGGTGAGGAGAAGTTCGGGTTTGAGGAAATGCCTTCCGCCAAGTTCGAGATGGAGATGGAGTGCGATACGTGCCACGGCGAGATGGCGAAGTACAAGCCGGGCCAGACAAAGGCAACCTGCGCCGACTGCCATGAAGAGGGTGATGCTGACTACGACTACGAAAAACTCGTAGCTAAAGGTAAGCAGGCTATAGAAGATGTAAGGTCAGTCCTCAACGAGGCGAAAGCGAAGATTGCATCCGCGCCCGGCAAGGGAATCAAGCCTGAACAGGTGGTGGAAGCTCAAAAGATGGTTTCCGAAGCGCAGAAAATACTTGACCTTCTGAAGAAAGACGGAAGCTTCGGGCTCCACAACCCGG
>CAYWBA010000052.1:0-12674 GCA_964455955.1 uncultured Planctomycetota bacterium
CGCACTGTCTTCGCTTCATCATGTTCGGCAATACCGACCCACGCCAGGCGATAGCCCCCGATTTCCACTATAATACGGCATATCTTCTGGAGCAGCTCCGACTCGTCACCGGCCCGCACCAGTATCTGGTTGCATTCGCTGAGGGTCTTAAGCACGCGGTTGGTCTTGTGTAAAGCTTTTTCCGCCTCCTTTCGCCTGGTGATATCGGTTATGAAGCCCTCGAGGCTCAGCAATTCGCCTTCAGCCGAGAAAATACCGCGTCCCTGTTCCCAAACCCACTTTTCATTGCCCTGAGCTGTAGAAATTCTGTATTCAAGCCGGAATGGCTTTCTCTTGTTCAGGCCTGCCTGTACCTGGTCCCAGACCGCCTGCCTGTCGTCAGGATGAATCAGCCCTGCATAAGAGACTTTATTGTTGCCAATAAGGTCAGCGGGTTTGTAACCAGTGAGGGCAAGGCAGCCATCGCTGACAAACTCCATAGTCCAATCTTTGTCGTTTCTGCAGCGGTACGCCATGCCCGGCAGATTGCCCATCAAAGTCGTCAGAACTCTCTGGCTTTCCTCCAGCTCCCGGCTCATATCATTGAAAGCTTGGGCCAGTATCCCGACTTCATCGTCTGAAGCCACTTCAACCCTGAACGACAAATCTCCTTTTGCCACTTTCTTTGTTGCGCGGGTCAGGCTGATTACAGGCTTCGTGATTGTCCGGGCAAGGCGAAAAGAAACGAGGACAACCGCGATAGCCGCAACAAGCATTGCAGCAAACAACCACGTGCTCAACCTGGTTACCGGTGCGAAGGCTTCCGCCCTGTCTATCTTGACCACGAGTTGCCAGCCGGTTTTTTCAATGTGCTCGCTAACCTGAAGAACAGGCTTGTTGCGGTAATCAAGAGCATGAACAACCCGTTCAATCCCGGTCACTGTGGGTGCCGAATCTTTCTCCACAGAGATTGTTCTTCTCAGAGCCGCGTTCCTGTCAAACCGCGCCGGCGTGATGAATACCATGTGCCCGGCATCGCTTTTCATAAGCAGCAATGTCTCACCCGTCTTCCCAAGGCCGGAATGGTCGTTCGCAAGGGCAATGAGGTTATCCGCATCAGCCTCAATTGCCACTACGCCTATCAGTTCGCTCTCCAGCATCAGCGGGCCGGAAAGCCGCAGGCGCAGTTCGCCTCCTTCGTCAAGATACAATACATCTGCCCTGCTGCGCACTTGCCCGCTCAGGAAGTACTCTTCGTTCACATGGGACCTGCCCACGCTTTCTCCATTGGTGGACGCAACCACTTTCCCCTTCAAATCGAGTACAGATATCTCACGAAAGCATGCAATCGAAGACCCGGCATCCTGAAGTATCCGGTTCATCTTGTCCTGGTGCACCTGCTCAGGCTTCTCATTGAAAGCTTTCAGGCTGAGGCGAAGCTGGGTTCTGCTTGCGACCAGGGCGAGGCGTTCAAGATTCTGGTCAATCATCCCCCCGAGTCTGTTCTTCTGTATGGCGGCGACCGATTCGAGCTGGTCAAGTACTCTTTCGGTTATGCTGCTCTTGGCAATTATGTAAGAGATGACGCCGGCAACCGCGAGTGCAGACAGGGACACGATCAGAAATGCAAGAATCAGTTTCTTCCAGATCTTCATGGGGTGCTCGCTCCCGTTATGTCTTCATTCGAGTGGTTCCTCTCCCTGTTTGTTGGAACACTTACAATCTCCACGCAACTTCCCGCACATCAACAGTATACGATGCTCTCCGGACTTGTCAAGCAAACTTACATATCCAATGAAATCTATGATAATGGTAGGGTTTTTGATACTTATGCGGAATGCGTCAAACGTTGCGGTTCGCGTCTGGTCTGAAACGATCTCCGTCATATTTTTGGTGCAGCCAAGCCTCTGGCGGGCAGGAATTTCTAACGGAAATCAGGGTAAGGGGTAGAAAATCAAGCAGAAGCGCCGCGACAGGTCTCCCATGAGCGCATTCACAGGTCGTACTGGACGCCGCACCGGTGCCAGGGACGCCGCGTCATCGCGCCCCTGGGTGCGCACAGGGCGCCCAGGTGCCAACATTTCCGGCGATGTGGCCTTCTGGTATCGGCCCGTTTCCGCTGTGGGCCTGCATGGTGGGCACCCCGTGCCAAGGTCCCACTGTGAGGGAGCTCTGTGGAGACTGTGTGAAGACTCTCTCAGAGGCACGGGGGCCTTTTAACAGGCTCGCGACAGACCTTTCGACGAACTCCGCGCAGACCTCTTGACAGACTCTTTGCAGACCGTTCAGCATCCAAAATGCTCTCCGCGCCCTGAGGCGCACGGGGTGCGGCCCGCGGCGATCTATGAGCTGCGAAGGAAAAACAGGGTGATGGAAAGTCCCTTTTTCACCAAAAACCCGGTGCAGAGGTATTTCAACAATGTCTAAATATTTTGGCCTTTTCGCACTACAAGCCTGTGCGGGGTCGCTCAAAACACGGATAGGGAGACAAAAGAGAGACAGGGGAAAACAGTGTTTTTGCCTTCTCAGAAATCGTTGCTTGCGCGTCGCCGGGCCAGAATCATTCGCGTAACCTTAAACATTATAAAGACTTACGACGAATGGCGTTCCGCTGTGTCAAAGACACTACGGGCGCGGACAACAGAATATGGGAAGACTGTCACAGGCTCCACGGAAGGAGTTTGGCGTTACAGTAACAGCACACTGCGCTCTTAGAGAAGCTCAGCCATCTTTCACCGTACCGGTAGTAGAGCCGCTCACCGCACCACCTCCCAGTGCCCGCCTTTGTCGGGGCCTACGCGGCGGATGAGTCCCTTCTCCTGCATTTTCTTCAGGTGGTATTTCACTCCACTGTCAGTGATTCCAATGGCCTTCGCCAACTCCAGACGAGTCACATCAGGTTTCTGCTCAATTAGGGCAATGATTTTCTGGGCAGTTGTCTGGGTAGCGTTCTGGGCAGTTTTCTGGACAGGCTCTGGCGGCGGCTGTTTAAGAGCAAACTCCGGGGAGCGGCGAAAGAGTGCGGTGAAAAAGCCGTTGGGATCGAACTCGGGCTCGGGAAGGCCCGCATCCGCCATCGCCTTTTGCATTTTCCGGATGCCTGAGCCCAGACGTTCGACCTTGTTCAAGCGGGAGAAGAGATCGGCAATAATCTCGTTCCGGCGAATAGAAACAGAGCCGAACTTTTTCAGCGTCAGCCCTTTCGGCAGCCCTCCGGGGTTAACGATTTCCACCCGGTCATCGTAAATTTCCACACTTACCTGCGCACCGGTAATGCTGTAGTCGCGGTGCATGAGGGCATTCACTACAGCCTCACGCAGAGCCTCCAGCGGAATCTCGTAGATGTCCTCCCTGTTTACACCTCTAATTTCGCTGCGGATGTTCAGATGCCTCTTAAGAAAGGCGACGGACTCATTGAACTGGGTGAACAGGTCATCACGCACGTCGCGCCGGTCATAGATGTGCAGCTTGTCAATCCCTTTGAAGGCAACTAGTGTCATCTGCGCCTGATGGATGTGTGCATATACGTCCTTGGCGAAAAAAAGGATGCCTGCATTTTTGACATGTGTCTCGTCCGCCACATTGAGGCTACGAAGGAAGTCGGCTGCGGTCGTGCGGCCAATACGAATTCCTGCTTCCTTCGTGAAGGCGCGTATCTTGCCCTTGGAGATGTGGTCAAAAGTGAAGCCCCGAACCGTCTTCTCCTCGAACGGAAATGGTTCGTTTTCGGCAAACATGATTCGCAACTCGTCGTGACTCATCTTCTGGGTGGTGCCATCGAGTCGGCGGTAGTATCCTGAGCCACAGGAGTACGGTTTCTCTGTCCCTTCCGGCACGACGATGGCCACCACTTGGCCAATCTGCGCTATCTCAACGGAGAGGCTTGGCTTGCAGTTTCGCGTAAGGCTGTTGATCCTGGCTTTCAAGTCATTGGTCAGGCGTTCGCCGCCGACGGTTCCGTTGTCTCGCACGCCGAGAAGAAGCGTTCCGCCCTTTGCGTTGGCGAAGGCTACAATATCCTCGTCAATGCGAGATGTGTACTTCTTCTTGAACTCCACAGAAAGTCCCTCGCCCTCACGAATGAGAAGTTTCACTTTCTCAACGTTCACAGTTTATCTCCTCGTGATAGGTGTCAGGAACCATTCATATTGTATCTCAACTACGTGCGAATTCAAGAGGAAACGTGCTTGCGGAAGGTGATTGGTCATTACATACAGCATAGTGAATCGGAATTTTTATCAATTATTCTGTGTGGTGCAACGTTTCTGCCCTGTTTATACCTCAACATATTCCTTGACGCGATTATCGATTTCGTAGCCGATAGCACGATAGAGACGGCAATTGCTCTTCTCCTTCGCTTTCATTTCCGCTCATATGCCGTCGCCAGAGGCCACATCTTGTCCGCGTGATGACCCTTCGTTCTTTTCCGTCTTGAAGTGAGAATAGTCGGCGTCAGTCGCTTTTTCGAGAAATATCCGGATTTTGTATTGACAGAAGGGAGTTTAGTGACTAAACTTTGACAAATGACTTACGCGCAAAAAGTGAAATGGATAAGAAAAGCACTGAATCTTACACAAAGGGACTTGGCGCGAATTCTTAACGTTACGCCCGGTGCAGTTTGCCAATGGGAAAGAAGCTATTTCCCCCCAGAGGGAGCTAACCAACAAGTTGTTGAGGTTTTATACCTTCAAGCAAAGAAAAGGCACACAGAGGAATTGCGAGAGATTGGAGATGGAATAGTGAAAGGACTGATAACAGGTGCCGCTGTAGCAGGCTTCATAGCCCTGCTTGCAGCGTTATTCAAAGAGTAAAAGAAGGGGGGAAAGCGATGTTGATTTATTGGCCTGTTGAGAGAACTCGGGTTCTTCGCTACGACGAAGTGGTAAAGATAAGTAAGGCAGATCTGCCCGATGTTCCGAGCGGTTTTCATCTTTCTTGGCTTAGTCTACCACTCAGAGCAAAGCGAGTCTACAGGGACAACCGACGCACCGATTCGCTTCAACTCAGGGAGTATGATGATTACTGGACTATACAACGCGACAGGTTCAATCCTGAAACAGGTCTGAAAGAATTTGTTCTGCACGCACTGACAGATGCTCGTCACATAACAGCGTTTGGAGTGTTGGGGTGTGCCGGTATATTAGGGTTTCTTGCGCTATTTGGGGAATAGGGAGTCAATACCAACCCTCAGTTTTTAACGATAAGAAGCGCAAATTGCTCTTTTCTTACTCTTGCTCTTCCGCCTGCCTGCTGTATGGACTGCGAGTGCAATACTTGCATGAGACTTATCCGCAGTATGCTTGAATAGGTAAGACAGCAGACTAATAGGAAAAATCGTCTTTTTCTAAACATTTTTCTTACTGCTGGCAGGCATCCGTAACTCATTTCTAACAAATGGGTTAGGCATATTTCCCGCAGTGGCTGGCGTAAAATTAAATATCCATATTTGAAATACTTTAGATTTTTTGATTGACAGCTTTGTTGGCCGTGATATATTTGAAGTATCTTGAATGCTGAAAGCTAACCGGTCTTCGGGATGAGATAGTTGTAGTGATTGGAGCTAATGAATGAGTAACCTGGTAAAACTTGAGGATGTCGCGAGTATCCAGATAGGATATCAGCATCGCGGAAAAATCGCGATGTCCTCGGTCGGAAGCCATAAAATTATCCAGGTTAAAGATATCGCGGTAACCAATGAACTCTGGACAGGCAGCCTCTATATGGTAACTCCACGGGGCGAAACGGAACGGTATCTCGTGAGCAAAGGGGATGTGCTTTTCCTCTCTCGCGGACATCGCGTTCTTGCCGTTCCTGTATTGGAGCAGTTGAAGAATACAATAGCTGCATACTATTTTTACATCGTCCGTGTGCATACTGAAAACCTGCTGCCTGAATATCTGGCATGGTTTATCAATCAGCGTCCGGCGCAGATGTTTTTGGAAAAGCGAATGCGCGGCTCGCATATTAAGATGGTGCCAAAGTCCGCGTTCGCCTCGTTGGAAATCAATATGCCATCAGTGGCCACACAGAAAACTATTGTGGAACTGGAACGGCTTTCGCGTAAAGAAGAAATATGCCTGACCAACCTTGCGCGGGCGCGTAAACGGATGGTGCAGGCGCTGAGTCTCAAATCTGCACGAAAAACGTAATACAAGAAAAAGGAGAAGAAGTTATGGCTGATACGGTTACTCAGGAAGAAATCAATAACATCGCGTGGCAGGCGTGCGATACCTTCCGCGGCACGCTTGACCCGGCACAGTACAAGGACTACATCCTTGTGATGCTTTTCATCAAATATATGAGCGACCTCTGGAAGGACAAGCGCCAGCAGTTTGAAAAGAGTTATAAAGGAAATAAGCAGCGCGTAGAGCGCGCCCTCTCACGCGAGCGGCTCGTCGTCCCGCCGCAGGCGGACTTCGATTACCTTTACAGTAAACGGCGTGAAGCCAACATCGGTGAACTCATCAACATCGCGCTTGAGAATATCGAAGATGCCAACAAGGCGAAACTGGAAAATGTATTTCGCAACATTGACTTCAATAGCGAGCCGCACCTCGGCCAGGCCAGGGAACGAAACCGGCGGCTGGTCAGCCTTCTTGAGGATTTCGCCAATCCGAAGCTTGACCTGCGCCCGTCGATGATTGGCAAAAAGGATGTCATTGGCAACACCTACGAATACTTAATCAGCCACTTCGCCAGCGATGCGGGCAAAAAAGGCGGAGAATTTTACACGCCGGCGGAGGTCGCTATGCTATTGGCGAAACTCCTGGAGCCTAAATCTGGCGATACTATCTGCGACCCGGCCTGCGGTTCTGGTTCGCTCCTCATCCGCGTGGCGAAGGAAATCGGCAGTAAGGATTTCGCCTTGTTCGGGCAGGAGTCGAACGGCTCGACGTGGGCGCTGTGCCGCATGAATATGTTTCTGCATGAGATGGACAATGCCCGCATCGAATGGTGCAACACCATTACCAACCCGCGGCTGGTGGAGAATGACAGGCTTATGCACTTCAACGTGGTGGTTGCCAATCCGCCTTTCAGCCTTGACAAATGGGGTGCGGAGCAGGCGGCTAATGACCGGTTCAGCCGGTTCTGGCGCGGCGTTCCGCCGAAGAGCAAGGGCGACTACGCCTTTATCAGCCACATGGTCGAGACGGCACTGGCAGACGAGGGGCGCGTAGGCGTAATTGTTCCCCACGGTGTTCTTTTCCGTGGCGGGGCTGAGGGCAAGATTCGCCAGAAGATGATAGAGGAGAATCTTCTCAAGGCAGTTATCGGACTCCCTGCCAAGCTCTTTTATGGCACAGGCATACCGGCGGCGATTCTCATCTTTGACAAAGGTAAAAAGACTCAAGATGTGCTCTTCATCGATGCCAGCCGTGAATATATGGATGGAAAGAACCAGAACAAACTGCGCGATGAGGATATTGAAAAAATTATCAAGACTTATCGTGCTTTCAAAAGCATGGACAAGTACGCATATCGGGCAAAGCTTAAGGAGATAGAGGAAAACGACTTCAACCTTAACATCCCGCGCTACGTAGACACATTTGAAGAAGAGGAAGAAGTGGATATCCCGGCAGTGCAAAAGGAAATCGAAAACATTGAATCCGAGTTGGCCGAGACTCGTAAGGAAATGGGCAAATATCTGAAAAAACTGGGGTTCATCAGCAAGTAGTTGGTTGGAGGAGGTTAATAGACAATGGATGAACTTAGCCGGGAGATAGAACGACTTGGAAATATGAGCATCCGTCTGCCCGTTGAGACGGATGCTGATGGTTACATCGATCGAGAGTGTCCAAATGAGGACTGTATGTTTCAATTTAAGGTGCTTTTGGAAGATTGGATAAACCTCTGCAAGGACGAGGCGGTTTTTTGTCCAATGTGCGGCAGCAGGAGCGAGCCTGCGGACAAATTTCTCACAACAGAGCACGAGAAACAGGCAGAAGAGCAAGCTGTGGATTATTTCGGAGCAGAACTAAACCATGCACTTGAACGTGGTGCACGAGCTTTCAATCGACGACAGCCCAAGAACTCATTCATTCGAATGGTGATGAAAGTTGAAGGCAAGAAATGGCATAAGCCGCTCGTTCCCTTGAAAGCACAAGATGTGTTCCGGCTTAAGATTGAGTGCAAGGAATGCGGTGCCCATTTCGCCGTTGTAGGCAGCGCTTTCTTCTGTCCTTGCTGTGGGCATAGTGCGGCGGTCAGGGTCTTCAACGACGCTATGGCAAAAATTGAAGCCAAGGTTTCTAACCTTGAACGAATTCGAGAAGCTGTGGCGGAAGTGAGTGAAGACGAAGCAGCAGTAACATGCAGGTCTTTTCTGGAATCTGGGCTTACAGATGGGGTTGTGGCCTTCCAGCGAGTATGTGAAGAACTTTACAAAAAGCACCCAAATGCCAAACCCAATATTCCAGTCAACGTCTTCCAGCGATTACAGAACGGTAGCGAACTCTGGAAAGAACTGATTGGCAAAGGCTACAGCGATTTCCTATCCTCTGCCGAGTTGGAGCGGCTACGAGTGCTTTTCCAGCGGCGTCACCTGCTTGCTCATCGTGAAGGTATAGTCGATCAGAAATACATCGACCGCAGCAGCGACATTAACTACGACGCAGGCCAGCGTATTGTAGTTAAGGAAGAAGATGTGCTCAATATGGTGTCTATCATCAAGAAGCTTGTATCTGCATATCTCAAGGAGCTTGGATATGCATGATAGGCAGAAATTGCCCGAGAACTGGCAATCCGTAACTCTCGGTGAAATCACTCGTGTCGCGATTGGCGGAACGCCGAGCCGTTCCCGGAAGGAATTTTGGGGAGGTAAGGTTCCATGGGTTGCCACCTCTGCCGTTGACTTCAAAGTGATTACGGAGCCCTCAGACTATATTACGGAAGAAGGTCTCAAGAGCTCATCAGCTAGGATATTTCCTAAGGGCACGATGTTGATGGCAATGTTTGGGCAAGGGGTAACACGTGGAAAAGTTGCTCTGCTGGGAATTGACGCATCTTTCAACCAAGCTTGTGCCGCCATCCTTCCAACCGAAGGGGATAACATCCATTTTCTTTTTCATTACTTATCTCATCACTATCAGTATATCCGGAACATGGGACAGGTAGGAACGCAGTCGAATCTGAATGCCACACTGATTCGATCCATCCCCGTCGCTAGGCCAAGTCCAGGCGAACAGGAGGTTATCGCGGAGATCGCAGATACTTGGGACAAGGCGATTGAGCAAACTGAGAAACTGATTCGGGAAAAGGAGAGGCTCAAGAAAGGCTTGATACAGCAGTTGCTGACGGGGAAAAGGCGGTTTCCGGGATATACCGAGCCTTGGAAAGAAATAAGACTGGGAGCATTGGGTATTTTTTCAAAAGGCTCAGGAATATCTAAATCTGAAATATTATCAGAAGGTTATCCGGCAATTAGATACGGTGAATTGTATACTACACATCATACCGTTGTGAAAAGCATCCAATCATTCATAAATGAAGAAAGTAAAAGAGGTAGTAAAAGAATCAGTTACGGCGATATTCTATTTGCAGGCTCGGGTGAAACTGCTGATGACATTGGAAAATCTGCTGTATTCCTCATGGAAGAAGCTTATGCTGGTGGAGATATAATCATTTTCACACTTAAGAAGGGCAATCCCCTGTATCTGTCATATGCACTTAACTCATTATCTTCAAGAAAGTACTTAAGGGCACATGGGCAAGGTCATTCAGTAGTACACATTTACAAAAGAGATTTGGAAGGCTTGACATTGTCAATGCCTACGATAGGTGAGCAAGACAAGGTTGCCAAATACCTTTCTTATATCGATAAAGAAATCGATTCGTTTAAGGGTAAAGTTAGCCGGATAAATAATCAAAAACGTGGCCTTATGCAGAAACTTCTGACCGGTCAAATTCGCGTAACGATTAGAAAGACATAATAATGGGTGAATACAAACTGGCTGAAGAAATTGTTCGGCTATCCAACCAAGGGCTAAGGAGTCATCATGAGTAAAGAAATAATTAACGTCTATTGCGACGAAAGCTGCCATTTGGAAAATGATGGTCAGAAGGCAATGGTTATTGGCTCTGTAATCTGTCCGCAAAGCAAAGCCAAAGAGATTAATGCTGAAATATTGAAGATGAAAAATGATTTTAATATGTCGCGGTATTATGAAATCAAGTGGACAAAAGCATCGAAAAGCAATGTCGAATTTTACTGCAAACTGATATCCCTGTTTTTCAACAAACCTGATTTGCGTTTCCGTGGTTGGGTGATTCCTGATAAATCAATCCTTAATCATGAAGAGTATTTGCAGAATCATGACCAATGGTATTACAAGATGTATTTTCATATGTTGAATTTCATTATCAGCAACAGATTTATATATAACATCTATCTTGACATTAGGGACACGCGCAGCCGTAAGAAGGCTCAAAAGCTTCATGAAGTATTGGCTAATGCCAATTACGATTTCAATCGTGAGATAATTGCCAAGATTCAGCATGTTCGTTCACATGAAATTGGACTACTGCAGCTTGCCGACCTTTTTGTTGGTGCACTCTCTTATGTTGCTCGCGATTTGAAAAGCAGTGAAGGGAAATTGGAATTAATAAGAAAAATCAAGGAGGGAAGCGGTCTTTCGCTGCAAAGCAGCTCAACTCTTGGTGAGCAGAAGTTTAACATTTGCTACTGGAAGCCGAATGAAAGGATTTCTAATGAATGAAATGCCTGATTGGCTTCCTGAAATGATTTCTGTTAGTCCATGGATATCTGGTGGCAACTACGATACCTATGAAACTCTGTACTCAGTATTCTGTAGAGATATTCGTGATTTTGATTTGCGCTTTCATGGTAATCGCGTCTGGTATTTCCCAGAGATGGAAGATGGCAAGGAAATATTATTCTGGCATCTGACCAGCAGAAAGCCCAAGAGGGAACAGGTTCCTTATCGAAAGAGAAAATTCATACAAAAAGATGATGACCAAGACAACCGCCTGCCGGACATGAGGAGGTCAGAGCGGCTAAGTTGGGTCAACCCGCTTATCACAGCCCCAGATAAACCAGAAATATTATGTTGGGATTATGAGGAGGGCGATGGAGCCGTAAAAACTTATATCTGGATCAAGGATTACGATTTCGTCGTCATCCTAAAGAAATACACTAATGGACAAAGGCGTTTAGTTACGTCGTTTTATGTTGATAGAAAATATACAAAGAATGATTTTGAAAGAAAATACAAGAACCGATTGAGATAAAGAAGGCTTGCTCAAAGGCAAGCCCATCTCCTTTGGCTCTTATATCCAGTAAAGGAAAGGCCAATGAGTACTTATATTATAACACCGGAATTCAGGAAGTCAAACATAAAAACATAACTTAAGGTGAGCATTATGGATACGCCATCATTCAAGGAAGACCATATTTCGCAGATTCCCGCGCTGCAACTGCTGCAGAACCTGGGCTATACGTATCTGACGCCTTCAGAGGCGCAGGAGTTACGTGGCGGGCGCCTAGGCGCGGTGCTCCTCGAAGGCATCCTGACCGAGCAGCTCAGGACAATCAATACGATTCACTTCA
This sequence comes from uncultured Planctomycetota bacterium, assembly GCA_964455955.1. Lineage (GTDB taxonomy): Bacteria > Planctomycetota > SKW154 > SKW154 > DAOVDS01 > CAYWBA01. The sequence continues at coordinate 11,546 of CAYWBA010000052.1, forward strand.
AAGGCGGCGAATATCCTTTCAGTGAGGGGAATATCCTGAGCGCCATCCAGGCGCTCAAGGAGATACCCTACGACGGGCTGGTGCGCACCAACGAAAAAATATACGACCTGCTGTGTCTCGGCAAGAGTATGCAGCAGTCTATAAATGGAGATATCAAGAGCTTTCTTCTCTATTACATCGACTGGAACAGCCCAGAAAACAATGTTTTTCACGTTACTGAGGAGTTCAGCGTCGAACGTGCGGGCAGCCACGAAACACGCCGCCCTGACATTGTGCTGTTTGTGAACGGCATTCCACTGATTGCCATCGAGTGCAAGAGACCGGATAGCAAGGATCCCATCGACCAGGCCGTCAGCCAGCAGATACGGAATCAGCACGAAGAGGAAATCCCCAAGCTGTTTATCTACTCCCAGCTCTTGCTTGTACTTTCTAAGAACGAGGCTAAATACGGCACTACAGGCACGCCCGCTAAGTTCTGGGCTGTATGGAAGGAAAAAGCCGATGTTGACTTGGAATTATCGGCATTGGTCAACAAGCCACTTTCCGAAGCACAGAAGGAGAAGCTCTTCAGCGAACGATTCAAATATGTGCGCGGTTACTTCGATAAGATTGAGGCAAGCGGACGTGAAGTCACTCCGCAGGACAGGGCGATCTATGCGCTATGCCGCCCGGAGCGGCTTCTGGAGATTATGTTTCGTTACATCCTTTTCGATGGCGGCGAGAAGAAAGTGGCGCGCTACCAGCAGTACTTCTGCGTTCGCAAGATACTGGACAGAATCAGGACGCTCCAGAAGGATGGCTCCCGGCAGGGAGGCGTAGTCTGGCACACGCAGGGCAGCGGCAAGTCGCTGACTATGGTGATGCTTGCCGAAGGTATCGCGCTGGAGCCGGAAATTGATAATTACAAAATTATCCTCGTCACAGACCGCGTGGACCTGGACGACCAGATATACAAAACTTTCAGCCACTGCGGGGCAGAGCCGGTTCAGGCAAAGACAGGCAAAGACCTGTCTAAACTCATCTCCGGCCATCGGGAACAGATTATTACAACGGTGATTGACAAGTTCGAGGCTGCGGTAGGCAAGCACGCGGTTCGTAATGATAATCCCAACATCTTCGTGCTCATAGA
>CAYWBA010000053.1:0-843 GCA_964455955.1 uncultured Planctomycetota bacterium
GCAGATGTCCAAGCCTTTCTGCTCGGCTACTGCGATGTTGCGCGCGGCCATGAGTGCACACGCCATGAAGTCCGCGTTCTTGACCGGGAAGCCGCAGCAGAAGAACTCCTCCTCCTCAACAAACTCTATGCCGCATTTCTCGGCGACGGCGCGGCTCGAGAGCTCGTAGTTGCGCGCTCTTGCAGGTATTGTGCAGCCCAAAAAAAGAAGGTACTTGTTGGTATTTGCTGCTGCCATCCCGGATTACCCTTCCTTCCTGATAATTTTGTCAAGACCTGTAATCTTGAAAATCTCAGCCGCGTCCTCTGTCTTGGGCTTGACATAAGGCAGGCCCATCTTTTCACGTTTCTTGTTGTCGAAATCCTCGATTGCATAGATACGGCCATCATTGTAAATTGGCTCGGCCTGCGCCGCAATGCCCGGGTGGACATGGCCGTGCTTAACGGCGTAGTTCTTGAGGGCGGTCATGAGGTCGGTAATCTTCACGTCCTGCGGGCAGCGCTCCTGGCACGAGTAGCAGGAGGTGCAAAGCCACATGAAGTCGCTTGAAAGCACCCTGTCTTTCATTCCGAGAATCATCATCCGTATTATCTTACGAGGGTTGTATTTCTCGTTAACCTCGCGGACAGGGCAGGATGCTGTGCATGTGCCGCATGTGAAGCAGTACATGAGGTTCTCCCCGCCCGCCTGCTTGGCGACCTCGTACTTGAACTTGGGGTCAAGCTCAACCGGCGCTTCTTTCACTGCCTCGCTCAACTTGTATCCCTCCCAAAGTTTGTGCATTATTTAACAAAGCAGAAAATAATATTTTACTCTCTGTTCCCCGGGCTGTCAACAAAAAAC
>CAYWBA010000053.1:853-8270 GCA_964455955.1 uncultured Planctomycetota bacterium
CGATTTTTGGCCCAAAAGTCCCGCTTCTTAGCGAACCTGCCCCTCGAAGGGTTTTTGAACAAAGTTTCCTGACAAGGGAGAGACTAAACTTGACAACCAGGGGGCGGGCCGATATAGTATGTGACTTGTTTCACAAAGTGTGGCTTTTTCGTCACAGTTCTGAGGGGTTAAGGTTAGTGAAAACCGATGATAGCGTACTTGTGATTGGCGGCGGCATAGCTGGCATGCAGGCCGCACTTGACCTTGCCGATATGGGCAGCAAAGTCTATCTGGTTGAAAAGAACCCTGCAATCGGCGGCAGGATGGCGCAGCTCGACAAGACCTTCCCTACCAATGATTGCGCAATATGAATCCTCGGCCCCAAACTTCAGGATGTCGGTCGGCATCCCAACATCGAGATTCTGGCCTACAGCGAGGTCATCGGCGCCAAGGAAAAGCAAGATGGCTTCAAGGTAACTGTACGGAAGAAGGCCCGCTATGTTGACCCATCTAAATGTACCGCATGCGGCGCCTGCGTCGAGGTATGCCCCACCAGGGTGCCGAACCAGTTTGACATGGGCCTGGGCAAGCGTAAGGCCATCTACATGTATTTTCCGCAGGGCATCCCTGCAGTTGTGACGATTGATGCCGACCGCTGCATCTACCACAAGCGCATACGCGCAGGCAAGGAACCCGCCTGCCAGAAATGCATGGAGGCCTGCCAGGCCGGTGCTGTTGACTTTGAGCAGCAGGACGAGGATGTTGATGTGGATGTGGGCGCGATTATCGTTGCTACAGGCTTGACGCAGTATGACGCGCACAAGCTGCCGCAGTATGGCTACGGCAAGATAAAGAACGTCCTCACCGGCCTTGAGATGGAGAGACTCCTCTCCGCCTCAGGCCCGACCGGAGGGCACGCGGTAAGGCTCTCCGATGACAAACCCGCAAAGACAGTGGCATTTCTCCAGTGCGTCGGCTCACGCAACGTCAGCCATTCGGCCTTCTGCTCATCCGTATGCTGCATGCACTCGACCAAGGAAGCTATTCTCGCCCACGACCATGACCGGGAGCTGAAATCTTATATTCTATATACCGACTTCCGCGCGGTCGGCAAGGGCTTCCAGGAATACATGCACAGGGCGCAAAACGAATATAACGTGGAGTACATAAGGACCCGCGCCTCCGACATAGAGGAAGATGCCAACGGCTGCCCGATAGTCAATTACGAGGACATTACGACTGGCGAAAAGAAACACCTCAAGGTTGACCTTGCCGTCCTGGCAATGAGCCTTGTACCTTCGGAATCAACTGCCGAGATAGCAAATACTCTCGGGCTTGAACTTGATGAAAACGGCTTCATAAAGACCGACCCTTTGTACCTGGTCAGAACGACGAAAGAGGGCGTCTTCGCCTGCGGATACTGCCAGGGGCCGCTTGACATACCTGAGAGCGTGGCCCAGGCATCCGGAGCCGCGGCCGAAGCGGCGCAGCACCTTGTGACCAGAAAACTTCAGAAAGCTTAACTCTTAGATGCGGAGGGCCCTTCGTGGCTGTGGACAGTATCGAGGAATTCCTCGAACAGGTACGCAAGTGCAGGGACTGGGATATATGTAATATCCCATCCCCCGATACCCCGCTGGTGGAAGGGTTGAATTCAGCAAGGATACTGTTAGTCAGCCAGGCTCCCAGTGAGGTTGCATGGGACGCACGCATGATGTTTGGAAAAGAAAACTATACATACGATGCTTTCATTGCCTTTTTTGCTCTGGACGAAAGCTGTTTTTCTCCGCTGAATTTTGTGTGGATTCAGACCGGTAACTGCTATCCTGGCAAAAAAGAAGACAACCCGAAATACGACGCCATTCCCGAAGAGCACTGCGCACATAAGTTTTTCCCCTTGTTGCGCCCTCTTCTTGAAGACTTTGACCTCATTATTATCAGCGGCCGTATCGCGGCACGCCGGTGGGCGGAAGAGTTCGAATGCGGTTGGAATCCAAATGACTCTCTAAACAAGATTGTCGGCAGAGAATTTGTAACAAGAGAAGTAGATACCATAGTAATTCATAACCCTTCGGGCGCAAGTTCCTGGGAACAGAAATACCCCGACCCTGCCAGGCGGTGCAAGGAATTGGCCAGACGTAAGATTGCTGAAGTACTCAGCATGACACCAACTGAAGCTCAAGAGACAAGAGAAGAGTTCCCAGCCCCGCCTGCAGAACCAGAAGATATCGTGAGCATAGCCACGGCCCATGCCAAGGCTATGCAGCTCTTTGACCAGGCCATGGAAGACACTGAGCAATTGCTGCAAGATGTGAGGGGCGAGGAAATTGCAAGGCAGCTTGTCCGCACGGCAGGCTCCGTATGTGCCAATTTAGAACGAGGATTTGCAGGAGCAACCAAGAACGAATTGGTTCGCCTTCTCGCTCTTTGTAAGGGTTCGGCGGTACAAACCAGGGGTTGGTACCAAAGGTCAAGCAAGTTCCTTCCTCAACAACTCATAAGTGAGAGGGTCGGCTCTGTTGACGAAATAATTTCCATATTGGAAGAAATGGTCACTTCGCTTGGTCGTAGGAAAAGAGGGTAAGATTTGAGCGAGGAACTGAGAATAGGGGTGATTGTCTGCCACTGCGGGACTAATATCGCCGGCGTGCTCAATATCGAAGAGCTTGTCGAGTTCGCACGCAGCCTGCCGGGTGTCGCCCATGCAGAACCCTCCCTCTACGCCTGCTCATCAGACGGCCTGCAGAAGCTCAAAAACATGATAAAAGAGCACAAACTCAACCGAGCGGTGGTGGCCTCCTGCACGCCGCGTACGCACGAGCCCCTCTTCAGGAGTACCTGCGCAGAAGCAGGAATCAATCCGTTTCTGTATGAAATGGTCAACATCCGCGAGCACTGCTCCTGGGTTCACTCTCAGGAACCCGAGGCTGCCATGGAGAGGGCGAAGGACCAAATCAGAATGGGGGTAGCCAAGGCTGCGCTGCTCGAGCCTCAAGAAGAGATAGAAGCGCAGGTCACCCCCGCAGCCCTTGTCATAGGCGGCGGCCCCGGCGGAATGAGCGCCGCGGTCAACCTCGCGTCCCGCGGCTTTGAGACTCACCTGATAGAGCGCGAGGATTCGCTTGGCGGACTCCTCAAGCAGCTTCATACTGTGCAGCCCACCGGCCAGAATGCAAAGGAACTCCTCAAAAAACTGACTGACGAAGTCGCGGCTCATCCTAACCTGAAAGTCCACCTCAACACCACGCTCAAAGAGCTTGCCGGCTACATAGGCAACTTCAATGCCACAGTATTGACAAATGGCGAAGAGGAGATGATACCTGTAGGAGTTATCGTGGTTGCGACAGGCGCGGACGTGCTGACGCCTACGGGCAAGTACGCCTACGACGGCGAGAAAGTAATAACCCAGCTTGAGCTTGAGAAACGCCTTGCGGAAGGATCCGTGGATGCAAAGAATATCGTCATGATACAGTGCGTCGGCGCTATGGGCGATGAGCGGACTTACTGCTCGAGAATCTGCTGCGCAACCGCTCTCAAAAACGCACAACTCCTCAAAGAAGCCGACCCTGACAGAGAGATATACATCCTCTACAAGCATATGCAGGCTTACGGGGTCGAGCTTGAAAAACTCTACCGGGAAGTCCGGGAGATGGGGGTGGTGTTTGTCCAGTATTCCCTTGAGAGACGGCCCGAGGTCAAGGAAGGCTGGGTGGAGGTCTATGACGAGTCGGTGCAGAATGCGGTCAAAATACCGGCCGGCCTGGTGGTTCTTGCAACCCCGCTTGTAGGAAGATCCGATGTTAAAGAACTTGGGCAAATCCTGAAAGTGCCCAGAGACGCAGACGGATTCTTCCTCGAAGCCCACGTCAAGCTCCGGCCGGTGGATTTCGCAACCGACGGTATATATGTCTGCGGCACCTGCCACTGGCCGAAGAGCCTGCCCGAGACATTCTCCCAGGCCGCGGCAGCCGCTTCAAGAGCATCAATACCCATGGCCAAGGGCAAGATATACGTTGAACCCATCATATCCTGCGTTGACGAGGAGTTGTGTATCGGCTGCGGCCTGTGTATGAGAAACTGCGCATACAGCGCAATTGAGATGGTGGAAGGGGTAGCCCGCGTCATAGAAGCCAGTTGCAAGGGCTGCGGCCTCTGCGGGGCAAGCTGCCCGGCACAGGCGATAACGATGCGTCACTTCACCGACGCCCAGTTGGGAGCCGCTTTGGGCGCCGCTTTGGAGGAGTCGGGAGTAAAATGAGCCAGTTCAAACCCAGGATAATCGCGTTCTGCTGTAACTGGTGCTCGTACGCGGGAGCTGACCTCGCGGGCGTCTCACGCATGCAGTATCCGGCGAATATCAGGGACATCAGGGTGATGTGCTCGGCCCGCGTTGAGCTGTCAATAATGCTGGAAGCCCTGATTCGAGGTGCCGACGGGGTCGCCATCCTTGGCTGCCACATAGGTGATTGTCACTATATCCACGGCAATCACTACACCATAAGGAAGGTCAGAACGATTCAGAAGCTCCTGCAGATGGGCGGAGTCAACCCCGAGAGGGTCTATCTCGACTGGGTTTCGGCGGCTGAGGCGGCCAGGTTCGCGCAGGTTGTGACCGATTTCACGGATAAGATACGCTCCCTCGGCCCGATTGGAGAGGCTGAAGGCCGGCCCGCCTTGGAGCTCAAGAGGAACCTTCAGGGCGCAAGGGTGGCGGCAGATGGTGAAAGGCTGCGCTGGCTGGTCGGACGGGAGTACACCCTCGAGATTAACCCGAACGCATTCGGGGAACAGATGACCGAGGAAAAGCTCTGGGAGATTATAAACAAAACGGCCGAGGATGAGTACCTGCGCGGCAGGATTCTGGTCGAGCTGAAGGAGGAAGGGGACCTCTCCTGCCGTGAGCTCGCCGGGCGGCTCGGTGTTGAGCCGGCTGAGGTCTTGAAACATCTTGTGGTCCTCCGCCGAAAAGGCCTGACTGATGTGAGTGGTCTTAAAGAGAGAAGCCCTGTCTATGAATGTAAAGCCGGTGGATTGCTATGAGCGAGGCAACTGAGAAGAAGTTTGGCAGCGTTCTCGTATTAGGCGGCGGCATCGGCGCGATGCAAACCGCCCTCGACCTTGCTGATTCAGGTTTCCTGGTCCACATGCTCGAGATGAAGCCTGTCATCGGCGGCATGATGAGCCAGCTGGATAAAACCTTCCCGACAAACGACTGCGCCATGTGAATTATCTCGCCGAAGCTCGTTGCCTCGGGAAGGCACCCAAACATAAAGCTCCTCATGAGTTCCGAAGTGGAGAGCATTGAAGGCGAGCCCGGCAACTTCCGCGTCCGGGTCGTGGAGCACCCGCGCTACGTTGACCCGGCAATCTGCACCGGCTGCGGCCTGTGTGCCGAGCACTGCCCGGTTGAAGCGGTGAGCGAGTTCAATCTCCACCTCGATATCGCGCCTGCAATCGGCATAGACTACGAGCAGGGCGTGCCGAGGATATTCAGCATCAACCGCGAGGTATGCATAGGCTGCGAGATGTGCGAGCAGGTCTGCAAGGCCAATGCACTGGATTATAAACAGCAGGACACTTATAAAGATATCGAGGTCGGCGCCGTGGTGGTTGCTGCAGGTTCTCAGGCATTCGACCCGAGCAGCCTGGCCGAGTTCGGATACACCGAGTTCCCCAACGTTGTGGCCTCTCTCGAGTTCGAACGGATACTGGCCGCGGGCGGGCCATACCGCGGCATGATTCTCCGTCCCTCCGACGGCGATGAGCCTAAGAAAATCGCGTTCCTGCAGTGCGTCGGCTCAAGGGATACAAGAATTAATAAGGACTACTGCTCCGCCGCCTGCTGCATGTACGCGGTCAAGGAAGCAGTCATCGCCAAAGAGCACGTACACGACCTCGAGCCGACGATATTCTTCATGGATATACGCTCACACGGCAAGGATTTCGACAAGTACGTGGACCGTGCCAAGAACTCCGGCGTGCGCTTCGTAAGGTGCCGTGTGTCCCACATTGACGAATGCGGGGACCACAACCTTACAGTAACCTACGAGGATGAGCAGGGCAACCTGAAGCATGAAGAGTTTAACATGGTTGTTCTTTCAACCGGTCTCTCAGCACCTCAGTATGCCCGCAAGATAGCTGATACTCTTGGCATAGAGCTTAACCAGTTCGATTTCGCCAAAACAACCGAATTTACCCCGCTTCTTACCTCCAGGCCGGGTATTTACGTTGCCGGCACCTTCCAGGGCCCCAAGGACATTCCGGAGACTGTAACCCAGGGCTCGGGGGCTGCAGCCCTTGCCGGCGGTCTTCTTTCAGAGGCAAGGGGAACCCTCATAGAAAAGCAGGAGAAACCTGTTCCCACAGATATAAGGGGTCAGGGGCCGCGTATCGGAGTCTTCGTCTGCCACTGCGGCATAAACATAGCAGGCTATCTCAACGTCGAGGAAGTCGAGGAGTATGCGAAAACCCTGCCCGGGGTGGTCTATACCGAGCGGAACCTCTTCACCTGCAGCCAGGATACGCAGGAGAAGATAGCAGAGGTTATCAAGGAGAAAGGCTTGAACCGCGTCATAGTGGCTTCCTGTTCGCCAAGGACACACGAGCCGCTCTTCCAGGAAACCTGCGAGGCGGCAGGCCTGAACCCGTATCTCTTTGAGATGGCCAACATCCGTGACCAGTGTTCCTGGGTTCATACCGCCACGCCCAAGTTCTCCACGGAGAAGGCCAAGGAGCTTGTCAGGATGGCCGTGGCCAAGGCGCGCCTGCTTGAGCCGCTTGAGAGGCTCACCTTCCCCGTCACCAAGCGGGCACTGGTCCTGGGCGGCGGGCTTGCAGGTATGACAGCGGCGCTCAGTGTCGCCGAGCAGGGGTTTGAAGTTGCCCTTATCGAGCGAGAGGAAGAACTCGGCGGACATCTGCGCCATATCCGCTACACAGTCTCGGGTGAAGACCCGCAAAAACTTCTCGAGGAAACTATTGCAAAGGTAAAGGCAGAGCCCAAAATCAAGCTCTTTACCTCCACCAGCATAAAGGAAGTCGAGGGCTATGTAGGTAACTTCAAGACCCAACTCACCACCCCGATTGGCGAGGAGGAGTACGAGCACGGTGCTGTGATTATATGCACGGGAGGACTTGAGTACAAGCCGAAGGAGTTCCTCTACGGCCAGAACGAGCGTGTGCTTACCCAGTCCGAGTTTGAAATGAAGCTTGCCGACTCCCCTAATGAAGTAAAAGGTGCGGAAAATGTTGTTATGATTCAGTGCGTGGGCTCAAGGAACGAAGAGCGGCCTTACTGCTCGCGCTTCTGCTGTACGCAGGCGGTCAAGAACGCACTCCAGCTCAAGGAAATTAACCCGGATGTGAACGTATATGTGCTGTACCGCGACATGCGTACCTACGGTATGCGTGAGCTTGCATACAACGAGGCTCGCAAAAA
>CAYWBA010000053.1:8280-12667 GCA_964455955.1 uncultured Planctomycetota bacterium
ACCTGAAGACCCGCCTGCGGTCGAGGAGCGCGGAGGTAAGCCCCATGTTGAACTTCGTGAAATCCTTACCGGCGAGCGCATAGCAATTCAGGCTGATTACCTTGTCCTCTCTGTGGCGACCGTACCGCAGAAAGATGCAAAGCAGGTCAGCCAGATGCTCAAGCTCACCGTTAACGCTGAGAACTTCTTCCTCGAGGCGCACATGAAACTTCGCCCTGTAGACTTTATTACAGATGGCGTGTTTATGGCAGGCTTGTGCCATTTCCCGAAGTTTATCGAAGAGAGCATAGTGCAGGCGAATGCGGCGGCTGCGCGTGCGTGCACCGTGCTTGCGCTTGACCAGATTGAAGCGGCCGGCACCATTGCAAATGTAAACACGCTGCTTTGTTCCGCATGCGGAATGTGTGAAAGCGTTTGCCCGTACTCGGCGGTGAAGGTGGTCGAGGTGACACGCCGCGGGGTCACACAGCGCTACGCCGAGGTTACCGGCGCCATGTGCAAGGGCTGCGGGCTGTGCGCGGCTTCATGCCGCTCCAACGCAATAGACCTTAAAGGCTTTACAAACGCGCAGGTAGCTGCACTCATAGATGCGTTTTAAGAGGGTAGAATGGAACAGGAAAACAAAGATTGGGAACCGAAAGTTCTTGCCATGGTATGCCAGTGGTGAGGCTTTGCTGCCGCCGACCTGGCAGGAGTGTCAAGGTTCCAGTATCCACCTAATGTCAAACTCATAAGACTTCCATGTATCAGCAGGGTGAACCCGATGTTTGTCCTGCGTGCGCTGCAGCGCGGCACGGATGCCGTGGTTGTCGCAGGCTGTCCCCCTGGAGAGTGTAACTATAGCGTCGGCAACCTGTATGCGCGCAGGAAAATCGCTGTCCTCAAAGATCTGCTCGAATCACTGGGTATTGAAGAGGGCAGGGTGAACATGGCCTTCTTGTCTTCCGCGGAAGCTGAAAGATTTGTCAAGGTGGTAAACGCAACGATTGATAAAGCAAAGTCGCTCGGACCTGCAAAAAGGATGGTCAAGGTTTCGTGAGGTAGTTAAGTGGCCTACGGAGAAATCACTAAGAAAATAAAAGAACTGGCCAGGGAAGCGCTCGAGTCTGGGAAAGCTGAGGTTGTAATTGGCTTCGGCGAGGGGAGCCTGCCGGGCCGTTACGTGCCTGTCTTTATCACAAAGCCCGAAGATGTCGAGCGCCTGGTGTGGGGTCCGTTCACAGAGAACAATCTCGCCCGGTATCTTAAGGATTTCAAAGGTAAAGTCGCTATCTGTGCGAAGGGCTGCGACAGCCGCTCCATTGTGGCGCTTCTTAAAGAAAAGCAGCTTGACAGGGAGAACCTTTACATAATCGGTGTGCCCTGCGGGGGGGTTGTTGACAGAGTTAGACTTCCCGACCCGGGCAGGATTCTCTCCTGCGAGGTCAGTGATGGCACGCTCAAGGTCGAAACCCCGGGCGGCGCGGAGGAGTTCAAGCTCGCAGATATCCTGCGCGCCAACTGCGCGGCCTGCGAGCACCACAACCCGGTCATCTCCGACGTGATGGCCGCAGAACCCGTTGAGGAGATGCCAAGCCCCAACCGCTACGCAGAACTCCAGGAGAAGGAGAAGAGGTCACCGGAGGAACGCTGGGCGGAGTTTGAGAAGGAAACATCCCGCTGCATCAGGTGTTACGCGTGCCGCGAGGCGTGCCCCATGTGTTACTGCCCAACATGTTTTGTAGAGAACTGGCAGCCCCGCTGGATTGAGACCGGGCAGGGGCAGACAGACCTTGACATTTTCCAGATAGTCCGCTGCTACCACCTTGCAGGCCGGTGCAGCGACTGCGGCGCATGTGTAAGCGCGTGCCCCATGAATATTGACATCCGGCGGCTGCTCTCGCGGATAGAAAAAAGCGTGAAAGACCGCTTCGGGCACGAAGTGGGCGTGGACGTGGATGAGCCGCCGCCTCTTAACACATTCACCATGGAAGACCCTCTGGAGCAGATTATTTAGCAGGCTGCCTTGCGTAAACAGGAGAGCCAAGTGGCAAAACTGCTTGACAAGTCGAAAATAAACGAGTTCCTGGAAAAAATCGGCCGGGAGGCGCTCGTCTTTGCGCCGGTGGAACGGAAAGGGATGATATTCTTCACCGTTCCAGGTGAAGGTGAAGAAATCACCCTGGACTTCGCCAATACGCGAAATGCACCCAAGTCCGTGTTTTTCCCGCAGACCGAGCAGATGTATGAGTTCGAGCGCAAGGGCAACGTGTTTGACCTTGCGGGCGAAGAATACGACAAGAAACCCCGCGTCCTTTTCGCAGTGAGGCCCTGCGACGCCAGGTCGTTCGTCATACTCGATAAGCTTTTCGTCAACGAAGATTTTGTTGACCCGTACTATCAGGCCAAACGCGACTCTTCCCTGGTATTCGCCCTCGGCTGCAACTCGCCGTGTACTACGTGCTTCTGCACATCTCTTGACTGCGGGCCGTTCAACCAGGATGGCGCAGACGTCCTCATGGCCGACCTCGGTGAGAAACTGCTGCTTGAACCGATTACCGATAAGGGCAGGGACGCCATCGCCGGCCTTCCCGACGCATCCAAGTCGGATGTAAAGAAGAAGGAGTCCCTGGCCTCGGAAGCTGTGGAAAAAATCACTTCAAGAATCGAGACCGAGGGCCTCTCTGAAAAGCTGAATGATATTTTCGAGCACCCGGTTTGGAAAGAAATCGCAGAGCGCTGCATCGCGTGCGGGACGTGCACTTATCTCTGCCCCACCTGCCATTGCTTCGACATCCAGGATGAGGTGCTTAGGGAAGGCGGGCGAAGGGTGCGCAACTGGGACTCCTGCATGTTCCCCGCCTTTACCCTGCATAGCTCGGGCCACAACCCCAGAACACAGCAGGGCCAGCGCTGGCGCCAGAGGCTTCAGCACAAGTTCAATTACTACCCCGAAAACTTCGGCCCCGTTGCGTGCGTGGGCTGCGGCCGCTGCATTGCAAACTGCCCGGTGAATATTGACATAAGAGAAGTTATTGGCAAGGTCCTAAAGGCTGAAAAAGTCAAGGAAGGGAAGTAGCTCCGTGGAACAGACTGCGCCAAGGCAAGTTGGAAAAGCTAACAATCCATACCTGCCTTACCCGGTAAAAATCGACAAGATAAAAATCGAAACCGAAGACAAGATGCTTAAAAGCTTTGACCTCGTCTTTCTTGAGAAGGAAGACGAAAAGGCTTTCCAGTACGAGCCGGGCCAGTTCGCAGAGCTCTCGCTGCTCGGCAAAGGCGAAAGCCCCATAGGAATTGCCTCCTCTCCAACTGAGAAAGGGTTCCTCCGCTTTACAGTCAACAAAGTCGGGCTTGTAACCAACACCCTCCACGAGATGGAGGAAGGTGATACCATGGGCGTCCGCGGCCCGCTCGGCAACTGGTATCCATACGAGAAAATGAAGGGCGGCAACATAGTTGTTATCGGCGGCGGGTTCGCCTTCACGACACTGCGCGCATTCACCGTGTGGCTCCTTGACGAGTCCCACCGCGGCGATTACGGAAATATCCAGGTAATCTACGGCGCACGCACCCCCGGCATGTTGCTCTACACAGAAGAGCTTGCCGGCTGGAGCAGGCGCGACGATATTTCCCTGTATCAGTGCATTGACTGGAAGTTCGGCCCCGAAGGCCCCATAGAAGAAGCCGCCGCGGAAGGCTGGATTCCCGTAAACATGAAGGCGCCCGGCCAGACAAAGATACCCGAAGGGCAGAGCAGGTTTACAGCCTTTGTCCCCCAGATGGTCGAGGCTGCGGCCCCCAGCGCAAAAGACTCGTGGGCCATCGTCTGCGGCCCGCCTATCATGATAAAGTTCACCCTTCCCGTCCTTACCAAGCTCGGCTTTGCGCCGGACCGTATTGTAAACTCGCTCGAGATGCGCATGAAGTGCGGAATAGGCAAGTGCGGCCGATGCAACATAGGCTCGAAGTACGTCTGCAAGGACGGGCCTGTCTTCACGCTGGCCGAACTTCAAAATATGCCGAAAGAGTATTGACATCAGTCTGTCTTAAGTATTAGAATTCGTCAAAGTTTTGGTCCAACCAGTAGAGAGGAGAGGAAATATGGCTGAAATAGGCGGCTATAACATGCCGGACGAGCTTTACTATCACAAAGAACATGCCTGGCTAAAAGTAGAGGACGGCAAGGCCAGGATTGGCATGAACGATATGTTCCAGGGCTCCAGCGGAGATATCGTCTATGTTGACCTGCCGATGGAAGGCGACGAGGTCGAGGTTGGCGAGGTTTGTGGAAAAATCCAGTCCGCCAAGTGGATTGGCAAGCTTGTAAGCCCTATATCAGGTGAAATAGTTGAAGTCAACGAGGAACTCGAAGACGACTCCACACTTGTCAACCAGGACCCCT